>JAZDLF010000026.1:0-7559 GCA_043802295.1 Candidatus Woesearchaeota archaeon
TTTTTCTTATGTAAAATAAGGTTTGTATCTTTTTCAAAATGTCTTGTTAGTTCTTCATCTTGTATTTCAGGACAGTATTTTTCTAAAGTTTCTACAATTTTGATACCAAGATCTGTTGCTTGTATTGATTTCTCATAAATATAACTTCTTTGATATAAAGAATCAATAATTTCAGCCCTAGTTGCTTTTGTTCCTAGATTTCTTTTTTCTAATTCTTTTATTATAGAAGCTGGTGTGTATCTTCTTGGTGGTTGAGTTTCTAATTCATGTAAAATTATATTTTTTATTTTTAATTCTTCATTTATTTTTAAAGGTGGTAATTCTTGTTCTTTGAATTTAGCAAATCTTCCATAAAATTTAAACCACCCTTGTTCTAAAGTTATTATGCCTTTTGCTATAAAAATTTCTTTGTTAACATCGATTTCAGCTGTTGCTGATTCACGAGTTGCTTCTGAAGCAAAAGTTGCTAAAGTTCTTCTAACAATTAATTCGTAAATTTTAGATTCGCGATCAGTTAACTTACTAGGAATTTCGCCAGTAGGATAAATTGCTGGATGTGCTGGATCTTTTTTAGTCCCATTATTTGGTTTAAGTTCTTTTTTTAATAATTCTTCACATAATTCTTTATATTTAGATTGTTTAGATAATAATTTTAGAATTTTTTTATAATCTAATGATATTGGTAATTGATTAGAACTTGTTCTTGGGTAAGAAATTAATCCAGATAAATATAAACTTTGAGCTAAAGATAAAGTTTCTTTTGGTGATATGCCAAGAGTTCTATAAGCTTCTATTTGCAAAGCTGTTAAATCAAATGGATGAGGAGCTGGTTGTTTTATTTTTGTTTTTTCTAAACTTTTTATTATTGCTTTTTTGTTTTTTGTATTTTTTAATATTTCATTAGCTCTATTTTTATTAAATATCTTGCCTTCTTTATGAAATGCATTTAATTTATCTGTTACTAATTCAATTTCATTATATGGAACTGGTTTAAATGCTAGAATTTCTTTTTCTTTTTCAACAATTATTTTTAATGCTGGTCCTTGAACACGGCCAGATGATAATATTTTGAAAGCACCAGTTGTTTTAATAGCTAGAGTTAATGCTCTTGATAAGTTTATTCCGTAAAAATAATCTAAATAATGTCTTGTTTCTCCTGCTTCTGCTTGAGGCCAATTTATTGTTTTTGATGCGTGTTCATATGAATCAATTAATTCATCTTTTGTTAATGTTGAGTATTTCATTCTAGAAGCATCTTTTTGTTTACATGCAAATCTAAGAACGTTTAAACCTATAACTTCTCCTTCAACATCATAATCTGTTGCTATTATAAATTTATTTGCATCTTTTGCTAATTTTTGGATTAATTTTAGATAATTTTTAGTAAATGCTGATGATTTGTTAATTTCAGAGGATTCTTTCCATGTAATATTAAATGTTGGGTATGTCCAACCAATTTTTTCTGATTCTGCTAAATTATATAGATGGCCTACAGCACATGCAACAATGATTTCTTTGTTTTTATGTTTTAATTTGTAATAAGGAACTTTGTTGACCAATTCTTTTTTTACATCTTTATCTGCTAAAGCTGTTGCTATTTTTAATGATGCAGAAGGCTTTTCAGTGATTATTAATTCATACATAATTTTAGAATAAGTAAAAAGGAGTTTATTTAAAAGTTTTGTTTATAAATTTATTATTTTTCCTTTTCTTCCAACATTGATTACTTTTGTATTACCAATCTTTTCTTCTATACCTTCTGCTTCATGAACATGAGAACAAAGTAATATGTTTGGCTTAAATGTTTTAATTGCTTTATCTAAAGCTTTAGAACCTGGAAAGAATGATGTAAATTTAGATATTTTAGATATAGATGGATGAACATGAGTTACCATTATCTTTTTATCTAAATTTTTAATATTAGTAAAACCTTTTTTTAAAGTATCAAAAATTTCTTTTTCAGATATACGATTAGGACCTACGTTAGCACCACCACAACCAAATAATCCTAAATTTTTATATTTAATAGAATAACCATGGATATTTTTTATTCCATATAATTCTGCTAAGAAGTCTGCTGTTGCAAAACTTTCATGATTTCCTGGAATTATTAAAACTTTTTTATTATTTTTTACAAAGGGTCCTATTATATTTTCTGTGCTTTGTTCAAAATGAGTTAAATCACCACATAAAATAACTAAATCAACTTTTTCTTTTTTTGCTTTATCTGCTAGTTTTTTGGCTAGTAAAGTATCTCCATGAATATCTCCAGCTGCTAGAATTTTCATTTTTTATTTAAACTTATTTTTTTTAAACTATTCATATATTTTTGTAAAACTGTTGGTATCTTAATAGAACCATCTTTTTGCTGATAATTCTCTAAAATAGCAACCATTATTCTTGATGTTGCTAAAGCAGTATCATTTAAAGTATGCAAATTTCTTTTATTTCCTTTTTTGTCTATACATTTTATATTTAATTTTCTTGCTTGATAATCTGTGCAATTTGATAAAGACATAACTTCTCCATATTCTTTTGTTGTCGGTCTATAAACTTCTAGATCAGCGCTTCTGTATTTCCAATCAGCTAAATCCCCAGAACAAATTTCAAGTACTCTATATGGTAAATTTAATTTTTTTAATATTTCTTCTGAATTTTTTAATAGCTCATCATATAATTTTTCTGATTCTTGTGGTTTACAAAATATAAATTGTTCTACTTTGTTAAATTGATGAGTCCTCCATAGTCCTTTTTCATTTATTCCATGAGCACCAATTTCTTTTCTGAAGCACATAGAGTAAGAAAAATATTTTTTTGGTAACTCAGATTCTAGAATTGTTTGTCCAGAATGCATTGCAAGTATAGACTGTTCTGCTGTGCCTATTAAATGTAAATCTTCTCCTTGAATTGAATAAACAGAATCTTCTATTGCTTTTTTATCCATAGAAGCATATATTGATTTTTGGTTTAACATTAAGGGTGTTTCTATATAAATATATTTTTTATTTCTCATAAAATCTATTGCAAATCTTATTAATGCTTGATTTAAAAAGGCTAATTCGTTTTTTAGATAATAGAAACCATTACCAGAAACTCGAGATGATGCATCAAAGTCTGCTATTTTTAAATTTTCAGTTAGTTCAACATGAGTTTTAATTGAAAAATTAAATTTTGGAATTTTTCCCCATTTTCTTATTACTTTATTTTTAGAAGTGTCTTTTCCTATTGGAGTTTTTTTAGAAATAATATTTGGAATTTGAAGCATAATTCGCTTAATTTCAAGATCAAACTCATTTTCTTTATGCTCTAGTTCAGTAATTCTTTTTGGAATCTCTTTTGCTTTTTTGAATAATGGTTCTAATGGCTTATTCTGTTTTTTTGCTTGGTTAATTTGTTCAGAAATTGAATTTCTTTCATGTCTTAAATCATCTAATTCTTTTTTAACTTCACGCCATTCTTCATCTAATTTTATAACTTTATCAATTAAAGATAACTTTTCATTTTGAAATTTCTTTTTTATGTTCTCTTTGACCAAAGAAGGATTTTCTCTTATTAATTTGATGTCTAACATATATAAAATTGTTATATTATATTTATTTAAATGTTATGGTATAGATTTAAGTTAGTAAGTTTTATAAATATTTAATCTTTAAAACAAATAATGATTGAAATAAGAATCCATGGAAGAGGAGGTCAAGGTGCTGTTACTTGTGCACAAATAATTGCGATAGCTGCTTTTTATGATAATAAATATTCTCAAGCTTTTCCAATATTTGGTATTGAAAGATCTGGTAGTCCTGTTGCAGCATATGTTAGAATTGATAATAAAAAAATTAATTTAAGATCACAAATTTACAATCCTGATTATGTTATTGTTTTAGATCCTAGCTTAATGAATGTTGTTAATGTTAAAGAAGGTTTAAAAAAAGAATTAATAATTAACACAAGTAAAAAAATAAAAGATGCTTATTGTGTTGATGCAAGTAAAATCGCTATAGATGTTATTGGAAATCCTTTTGTTAATGTAATAATGGCCGGTGTATTTGCACAAGTAACTAAAGTTATCTCAACCGAATCAATTTTAAAAGCCATTGAAGAAAAATTCAAAGAAAAACTAGATGTTATTGAGCTAAATAAAAAATCTATAAATAAAGTTTGTGAAATAAAAGGAGTTTGTTAAATGGAATTAGAAATTGGTGCAGTAATAAAAGAACCTGGAAATAGTTTAAAAAATAGAAAAGCTGGATGGAGAAGTTTTAGACCTAAATGGGATAGCAAAAGATGTATTCAGTGTATGCAATGTTGGCAATTCTGTCCTGAAAATGCAATTCATCAAATTAATAATAAAAGAGTGGAAACTGATTTTGATTTTTGTAAAGGCTGTGGTATATGTGCACAAGTTTGTCCTGTTAAATGCATAAAAATGGAGAAAGAAGAACAATGAATTTGTATAAATTTTTTGATCGTTTTGGAGTTATTATATTTGCATTTCTTTTATTAGACTCAATATTTTATATAAAACAAGGAATAATTGACTGGAGAGTTTATATAAGATTATTAATTGGAATAAGTGGGTTATTAGTTGATGGTTATTTAGTGTTTTTTTATAAAGAACATAAGAAAAAATGAAGAAGATAAGAGAATTAAAAGGAGCAAATATGGATATAGATTTGGTAAGTAAACCTGGATATATTCATTGGAAACAAGATAAATGTCCTTGGAATATCAAAGATAATAGTAATAAACATAAATGTGCATTAAAGAATGTCTCAATTTGTAAATATTTTAAAGGTATTAAAATTTTAGATATAGTTCTTTGTGCTTATCCACAAAAAGGAGCAAAATGAAAAAAATTGAAGAGTGTTCAAAAGCAATTGCAGAAGCTGTGAAATTGTGTAATGTTAAAGTTATTCCAATTTATCCAATCACTCCGCAAACTCATATTCCAGAAGAAATTTCCAAAATTGTTAATGATGGTGAATTAAATGCAGAATTAATTTATGCTGAATCAGAACATTCTATGTTATCAGCTGCAATTGGAGCAAGTGCTTCTGGTGTTAGAACATTTACTGCAACAAGTTCACAAGGCTTAGCTTATACATTTGAAAATTTATTTATTGCATCTGGCTTAAGATTACCCATTGTAATGGCTGTTGCAAATAGAACATTATCTGCTCCAATAAATATTTGGTGTTTTGAAAAAAATGCTGAAGTTTTAATGAAGAATTTATCTTATAAGCCTATACATAAAATTAAAGTGGAAGATGAGGTAGTTAGTAAAGACAATAAAGGTAATTTGGTATTTAGCAAGGTTAAAAAAACTTTTAAAAGAACTGTAAATAATTTAGTAAAATTAAAAACAAATAAGTTTGATTTGATTTGTACTCCTGAACATGAGTTTTATTATCATCCATGTTATTCCCATTGGGTTCAAGCTAGAATTCTGAAAAATAAGATGTTACATTGGTTTGGTTATGGATTTGAAGAAAATAAAGAATTTAAAACAGGATGGTTAGCTGGAATAGCTGATGGAGATGGATGTTTTTTTAGAGATAAACTTAATAGATTTAGTTTTAGATTAAAAATTAAAGATGAAGAAATTATAGATACATTTAAGAAATGGTCAAATGAGGAAGGATTTGATCTAAGAAAAGTTGATTATAATAAAAAAAGAGGATTTTTCACTGTAATCTTAACTAAGAATAAAGAAACTGAAAAATTTCGAAGGTTTTTAGAGAAAAATAGAAATATAGATTTTTGTAGAGGTTATCTAGCCGGGATATATGACGCTGAAGGTTCTGGTCCTAATAAGGTAAAACAAGCCGTTATTTACAACAGCAATAAAACAATAGTTGAGTTTATTTCTGAGGCTCTTAAAGATTTGGAAGTTAGTTTTAAGATTTATTTAGACAAAAGAAATGATGAAAATCATAAAGAAAATAATTATCATATCAAAATAAATAATGTTCCAGAATTTTTTATAAAATGTAGACCAGTTTTGGAAAGAAAAAGAAAGAATTTGCTTAAGATGACATTAAAATCTGTAAAATCTCGCTTAAAAATTTTAGATGTAATAAAAATAAATAAAAAGATTGAAGTTTATAATATAGAAACTGAAAATCATAATTATATTGTTAATGGTTTACTAGTGCATAATTGTGATCATCAAGATTCTATAAGTGCTAGAGATTCTGGATGGTTACAATTTTATGTTGAAAGTTCTCAAGAAGCTTTTGACACAACAATTCAAGCATATAAAATTGCAGAACAAATTAATTTACCTGTTATGGTTTGTGTGGATGGTTTTACTTTATCACATATGTATGAACCTGTTGATATTCTTGAGCAAAACAAAGTAAATTCTTTTTTACCTAAATATAAACCTAAATTTAAATTAGATACAAATAAACCAATTACAATTGGGCCTGTTGCATATCCAAATACTTTTATGCAATTTAAAAAACAACAACAAGATGCAATGTTGGATTCTATTAAATTAATTAAAAAAGTTAATTCTGAATTTAAAAATAAATTTAAGAGAAGTTATGGTGATGGTTTGATTGAAACTTACAATTTAAAAAATAAAAAAGCTATAATTGCAATGGGTAGTGTTTGTGGAACAATAAGAGAATTTTGTGATAAAAATAAAATTGGTTTAATAAAAATAAGATGTTTTAGACCATTTCCAAAACAAGAATTGATTAATGCTTGTAAAAATTTAAATGAATTAATTGTGATTGATAGAAATATTTCTATTGGTAATGAAGGTGCTTTAGCAACTGAAGTTAAAAGCATTTTAAAAAATAAAAAAATAAAATCTTATATTGCTGGATTAGGCGGAAAAGATATAACAATTAATGATTTAGAAAAAACTCTAAAAAATAAAGAAGGTTGGATATTATGATTTTAGGTTTAAATGAAAAAGAATATTTTGCATCTGGTCATAGAGCATGTCCTGGATGTGGACAAGCTTTAGCTGTAAGACATGTTTTGAAAGCTGCTGGTGAAAATACAATTATTGTTAATGCAACCGGTTGTTTAGAAGTTTTTTCAACACCATTTCCTGAAACTTCTTGGAAATTACCATATATACATGTTGCATTTGAAAATGCAGCTGCTGTTGCATCTGGAGTTTATAGAGCTTTAAAAATTCTAAATAAAAAAACAAATATTTTAGCTTTAGCTGGTGATGGTGGAACTTTTGATATTGGTTTGCAAGCATTATCAGGAGCTATAGAAAGAAAAGAAAAATTTACCTATGTTTGTTTTGATAATTCTGCTTATATGAATACGGGTGTTCAAAGATCTGGTGCTACTGAAAAATATTCTGAAACAAGTACAACACCTTATGGAAAAAAAATTCATGGGAATTTATTATGGAAAAAACCAATGCCATTTATTATTGCTGCACATAATGTAAGTTATGTTGCAACTGCTAATGTTGATAATCCAATTGACATAAATAATAAAATAAAAAAAGCATTGAATTCAGATGGTGTTTCTTATGTGCAAATTTTTAGTCCTTGTCCTCTTGGATGGAAACATGAATCTAGTAAAAC
>JAZDLF010000027.1:0-14726 GCA_043802295.1 Candidatus Woesearchaeota archaeon
AAGATAACCTTTAAAACAAGTCGATAGGTTAAGTTTGATTCGATGATTGTTTAAGGAACTTTTTCACTGAGTCCAGGTATAATATTAATTAGTGAGATAAATGCCAAAAAAGAAAAAAAGAGCTTTTCTTAAAAAGAAAACCTCGGAAAAGAAAAGAGTTTCTAAGAAAGTTAAATATAAAGGAAGAAAAGCAAGTAGAAAAAATAAGGTTTCTAAAGTTAAAAAGTTAATTAAACTTGCAAAATCAAAACATAAGAAATCAAAAAGGAAATAAATTATTTATTTGTTATAATTTCGATTACATCACCAGAATTTAGGATATGATCTTTACCAACAGTTCTTTTTGTTTTAACATCTATTGCCCTAATAAAATTATTACCTATATCAGTATGAATTTTATAAGCAAAATCAAGGGCTGTTGAATTTTCTTTTAATAAAAAACAATCTGGCAATATATTTCCATGTTGATCTTGTAGTTTGTTTAATCCACCTGGAAAAATAGGAATATATTTTAATATTTTAAAAACAACATCATTTAATATTTTCTGAACGCCTGTACTAGAAAATTTTTGTAAAACATTAGTTTTAATAAAATCAAGACCTTTTTTTTGATTTTCATTTAGATTAGATATTATTTCAAAATCATTTGAACCTGGAATATATTTTATTAATTTATGTTTTACGGCTTCTTTTAGTGCTAATTCTGATTCTGCTGAGCAAGGAACTATTGTTAAATTAGTAAATTGTTTAAGTAAACGTTGATAGTTTTCATTAGCTATTGGTATATCAATTTTATTTGCTGCTACTATCATTGGCTTTGTTTCTTTTCTTAATTCAGAAGCAAATGAAAATAATTCTTCATTGTTCCAGTCACTTAGTTTTTTATGTTCTAAATTTAATTTTTTTAGTATATCTTTTGTTATTTGTTCTGTTGAACCAACACCAGATAATTGTTTATTTAACAGTTTATGATTTTCAATATCTGATTTTAGTGATTTAAGTTTTACCCATAATTTTTTTAGTATGCTTAAATACCAATAATCAAGTTCATTTTCTAAGAACTTAATATCTTCTGCAGGATCACGAGTACCAGGAGAAACTGGTTCGCCTTTTTCATTAGTTGAACCAGAGACATCTATAACATGAATTAGGGCATCTGCTTGATTTAGATCATTTAAAAATTCAAGACCCATTCCTTTTCCTTCATGTGCACCAGGGACAAGACCAGCAACATCAATCATATCAATAGGAACAAATCTAATATGGTCAATACAATAACCATATCTAGGGTTACATTGAACATTAAAGAATTTATCAACACAGTTAACACTAACAAAACCAACACCTGAATTTGGTTTTATTGTTGCGAAAGGATAGTTGGCTATTTCTACGTCTGCCAAAGTACATGCTTTGAAAAATGTACTTTTACCTACATTTGCTTTTCCTACTACACCTATTATCATAATAATATGGTTAGAATTAGACTTTTTAATATTTTCTTTAAGGAATTCTACTCTATTTAAATATCTTTTGTTGAACAATAAAGCTTATAATATTAAACTTTTTAGTTTTAATAGGGATTTAAATGAGACACTATATTAAACAATTTGTTAAAGTTGTAATAACAGGCATTATATTTGCTATTTTGGCTCAAATAATTCATTCTGGAGGAGCATATTTTACAACAGATTATTATACTAATGATGAATATGTTGGTATATGGAGTCAATTAATGATGCCAGAAGATGGAGCACCTGGAACTAAATTTTTTATAACTTCTTTATTGTTTAATTTAATAGCTGGTGTGTTTTATACAACATTTTATATTGTAACAAGAGCTAGTATTCCTGGAAGAAATTTTTTTAGAAAGGGTTTATTTTATGGGTTATTTTTGTTTTTAGTAGCTAGCATACCTGGTTTTTTAAGTTTGTACTTACTAATTAACTTACCTACTATGTTGTTATATGTATGGGCATTAGAGAACTTTATAATAAATATATTTGGAGGAGTTATAATATCTGAAATAAATAGATAATATATAGTTTATCAACAAAATCTTTATAAATAGGACCACTTTCCTATAGTTTAGGTGTAAAAAATGAGTGATTATCAAAAAATAGGTGTAAATTCTAATACTGATGATAATTCTTTTAGAAAAATAGTACCGGCTTTATTAAGAAAAGGCCTTGATAAAGTTGATTTGTCAATGTTTGATGAAAAAAGCAAAATTGATTTATTAAATGCTGCTGGTGATGAATATTTAAGAAAAGGTGATTTAGTAAATGCTATGAAGGCATTTATGTTTACAAATAATAAACAAGGTTTAATACAAGTAGGAGATGCATTTAAAGAGGTTAGTTTGTATAGTAATTCTGTAGATGCTTATCATTTAGCTCAAAATTATGATAAATTGGTTAGTATTGGTGATTTTTGTTTAAAAGAAGGTTGTGTTGCAGAATCATTTAAAGCTTATCAAATTTTAGAAGATGAAGATAGATTAACAAGATTAGGAGATTATTGTTTAGAAAAAGAAAGAATTGATTTTGCTATAGAAGTGTATGGTAAATTAAAAAATGATGTTCAAAGAAAGTATAGATTAATTAAAATAGGGGAGAAATGTACAAAAGATAATCAATTAACATTGGCTGCAAAAGCATATGAATTAGCTAATGATATTGAAAAATTAAATAAAGTTGGTGACTTATTCTTAAAAGCTGGTTTATTAAAGGATGCATTAAATGTTTATGAAAGAGCTGATAATCAAATAATGGTTCAGTTTATAAAAGATAATTTCCCAGAAGCTGAATTTAAAGGCGAATATTTATAAAATAAAAAAAGATTTATTCAAAGTCTGATTTTTCATCATAATCTGAGTCTTCTTCATCTTCAAAATCTTCATCATGATCTTCAATTTTTTTCTCTTTTTCCTCTTGTTCTTCTTCATACATTTTTTTCTTTTTTGGCATTTTGAATAAACCCCCTTTATTGCAATAATGTTCATTTGTGTTTGTAATAACTAATATATAAAGTTATTGAAATTGTATAAACTAGTTAAAATAAAAAAGTTTATATATAAATTTAATCTTAAGTTATCTAAAGAGGTAGAAATAAAATAATGGTAAGAAAACTTATTCATAAACCTGTTGAGGGTAGAGAACCAACTGTTGAAATTTTAAAAAGATTAAAAGAGCAAGAAGCAAAACCAAAAGCTAAATTAGAATCTTTTTCTTTTGGAAAAAAACAAGATATTATTGTTGATAAACCACAACAAACTACTGTTTTTAGAGAAAGACCAAAAAATATACCAGAACATAATATAGATATGTTAATGCGTGATATAGAGGTATTAGAAAGAAAAATGAAAGAAACTAGTAATTATCTAAGTTTATTTTATGAAATGAAAGAGTCAGAAGAAAAATTTATGAAAAATGTTGAGTTTTTAGAAAAACAGAATATCCAAATTGGGCCAGATATAAAGAAGAGAATAGAATATAGAAAAGGTATTATAGAAAGAAAAAAGAGAGGTTAAAAATGGGAATTTTTAGTTGGTTCAAAAGCAATGATAAACAATTATATGGTGATATAGAAACTGAAAATGTAGTTAGTAATGAATATAAATCTATACAGGTTAAAGTATTTTCATTAAAAGATGAAAATGATATTAAAGAGATTAATCAATCTTTAATAAGTGGTGATACAATAGCAATAATAAATAGAGATCAAGTTAAAGATAATGAAGTTTTCAAGAAAATGATAGAAAACTTAAAGAAAACTTGTAGTTCTATAGATGGAGATATAGCAGGAATATCGAGTAGAATATTTATAGCAACACCAAAAGCTGTTAAAATATCAAGAAAATAAATTTTTTTATAAAGTTAATTTATACAGATTGATTTTTCCATTTTGAATGACCAAAATGAACTAATAAATCAATATTTTTTAATCCTTGAGGTAAATCGCATGCACCAAAACATGTATCAAGCCAAATTATAATATTAGCTTTTGTATTTTTTTGTAAATAATCAACTATTTCTGTTGCTTGTGGTTTAAGGCCATCTGGTAATTGCAATAAAACATTTTTTGCTTTAGTTTTATTAATTTCATTTATTATTTTTTTTAATTCGAGATTATATTCCATTTTAACCTGCTTAGATTAATATAAAATAACACTTTTAAATATTACTAATCTAAATAAACGCTTCTTACATCTTTAATTTTTTTAATTCTAGATATTATGTCTTTTATATGATCTGTATTTTCTGATATAAACGTAAAGGAACATTGGGCCATATCATTACCAATTGATTTTGCTTTTGCATTTTTTAGATTGGTTCCTGTTGTTGATATTGTATTAAAAACATCAGCAAATAAACCCACTCTATCATAAGCTATTACTTTAATATTAATATCTATGTTAATATTTTCATTCCATTCTACTTTTATTTTCTGTTTTTTGTTGTCATAAGGACAATCTATTTTATGAATAGAATAAATTTTTGATTTAGTTAATGAAGCAACAATTTTGTCACCTGGGATTGGATTACAACATTTAGATAGTTTTATTTTAGCATTAGGTTGTTTTTTGATTATAACATAATCTTCATTTGATATGATTTCTTGTTCTTGTGTATTTTTTTTGATAATATTTAATGGTATTTTTTTCTGAGATCTAAGAGATTTTCTTATTCTGGTTTTGGCAATTGTTGTTTTTACTATTTTTAGCCAATCTCTTCTTGGACAAGATTTTTTAGATGTTAATATATTTATTATATCACCATTTTTTAATTCATATCTTAATGGAACAATTCTGCCATTAACAATGGCCCCTGTGCATTTTTCACCTATATTTGTATGAACGGCATATGCAAAATCGATAGGACAAGATCCTTTAGGTAAATTAATTATTTTCCCTTTTGGAGTAAAAACATAAATTTCATCTTCAAATAAATCAACTTTTAATAAATCCATAAAATCTTGAGTTGTTTCTTGTTGTGATTGGATTAATTGTTTTAGCCAACTTAATTTTTTATCAAAATTTTTATCTCCATGGACTCCTTTGTATTTCCAGTGGGCAGCTATACCCTCTTCTGCTACTTTGTCCATTTCTTGTGTTCTTATTTGGAATTCTACTGGTTGATTAAAAGCAATAACAGCTGTATGTAAACTTTGATATAAGTTAGATTTTGGCATTGCTATGTAATCATTAAATCCACCTGGAATTGGGGTCCATAATGAATGAATCATACCTAAAATTTCATAACAGTTTTTTACTGTATCTGTTATAATTCTTAATGCTATTAAATCATGAATTTCATCAAAAGTTCTATGTTTAGAAATCATTTTTTTATAAATACTATAGAAGTGTTTTGGTCTACCAAAAACTTTAGCTTGTATGTTATGTTTCTTTAATTCTCTTTCAATAATTGATTTTAAACGATGAATTTCTATTTCTCTATATATTCGTCTTTTACCAAATTTTTCTTTAAATCTTTGATAAATTTCTGGCTGTAGATATTTAAATGCTAGATCTTCAAGTTCCCACTTTATACTGGAAATTCCTAATCTATAAGCCAAAGGTGCGTATATATCTAAAGTTTCTTGACATATTATTTTAATTCTTTCTTCTGGTAAATATTTAATAGTGCGCATATTATGTAACTTATCTGCTAATTTTATTATTATAACACGAATGTCTTTTGTAGATACTAATAACATTTTACGAATGCTTTCATGATCTATTTGTTGTTGATCTTGATATTTTAGTTTAGTAATTTTAGTTAAACCATCTACTAAATTAGCTATTTCTTCTCCAAAGTTCTGTTTTATTTTTTCTATACTAACATTAGAATCTTCTATAACATCATGTAATAAAGCCGCTGCAATAGATGGAATATCAAGTTTTAATTGCGCTAAAATATAAGCTGTATTTAATGGATGTTGTATAAATAATTCACCAGATGCTCTTTTTTTATCTTTATGAAATTCATTTGCATAATTATATGCTTTTATAACTATGTCTAAATCAGCATTTAGATTATACTCTTTTATTTTTTTTAATAATTCATTTAATTGCATATTAGAAAAAGTTATATTAAGGATAAGTATAAAAATCTATTCTTTACAATTTAGTATATGAATTTTAGTGAAAAAGTTTACAAATTAACCAAAAAAATACCCAAAGGAAAGGTTAGCACTTATAAATCTATAGCTGAAGCTTTAAATATTAAAGCTTATAGGGCTGTTGGAAATGCTTTAAATAAAAATCCTTATGCTCCAATAGTTCCATGCCATAGAGTTGTTAATTCCGATGGAAAAATTGGTGGATTTGCTCAAGGTACTAATAAAAAAATAAAAATCTTACAAAAAGAAGGTATTACAATAAAAAATAAAAAAATTGTAGATTTTGATAAAAAATTTTTTAGATTAAATTAAGTATTAGAATATGATTTTTAGCTCCAACTTATAACATAATTATCAAAATAGACATTACTATCTTGAAATGCTGGTCCAAAATAAGTATATGGTCCTGTGATAATACCACTGTAATCAGTGTAAGATGTTTCTTTAACTAAATTCCATGAACCATTTGAATATTCAAATAGTTTAGCATTGATTTCTATTCTATCTTGATATTTTATTGAGTTAATCTTTATAGAATAAAATGCATTTGGATTAAGATTATCACCAATTTTTACTGGATTTAATAATTGATTTCCGCCTCTGTAAGCTTTTTCTATACATATATATATTCCAGAATCTGGAAATCTATATTCTCTACCTATAAAAGCATAATATCCTGATACATAATCTTGTCCAAAATTACCTTGTACTGCTAAAATTAAATGCCCTGAAATATCATTAGTAATTTTAAATTGTATCTCTGCATTTTGATTATTAAATTGGGCAAGAGATTTATCTAAATATATCCCAGCAGTATTTTCTGGATATGGTTTAGCAACATATAAAGCTGAATTACAAGGTCTATCACTATTTGGGAAACATAAATCTTTTGATGGTATAATAAAAGAATTTTTTTGATTTGGCAACATTGGTTTAATTCCATTCCAACTATTAAATTTTATTATTTTAGTATCCCCTACTATAGCTTTAGAACAAAGTTTATTATTTTGACAATAATATTGACCAGTAATACTATTTGTAGTTAAAAAACCTATAAATAAAAATGCAAACGTTAATAATATTATATATTTATTTTTAATTTATATCAACCTATCCTATAATTTAAAATTAATCATGTATTTAAATCTTATCTTTTTTTGTTTTATATAATTCTGTTAAATTTAATTCAAGAGCTGAGATAGGTGTTTCTAATGTAAAATTAGATAAAATTAATGGGTGTATTTCACCTATATAAGCTATTTTTTCTTTGTTTATAGAAATACGAGCAACTCTACCAGGAATAAAAGAAGAATGTTCTGTTTCTTCTATTGTATATTTTAATTGTAAAGAATTTAATAATGAATCTAAAATTTGTTTTATTTCTGTATAATCTGCTTTTTTATGACAAAGTAATATTGCTAATCTGCAATCTTCTTGTACATTAGTTTCTTTTTTTTGATTTTTTTTGAATATTGTACCTATTTCAAAAATTCTTTGAGGATATTCATTATGTTTATTATTTCTTAAAACATTTAATAGAGATGGTATCATCCATGCTCTTAGCGTATTATATTCAGATGTTTTTGGGTTTTCTATTTCTATTACATCAATATCTAAATTACAATTTTTTGTTTGATCTTCTTTATTAGTTAAATTGAATGTATTAACTTCAAATAAATTAAATCCTATTAAAAAATTTGAAATTTTATTTTTAAATTTTTCAAAATCGTTTTCTTGTGCTATTGTTGAAATATTAGGAATTTCTTCTTTAAAGTTTTCAAAACCATAAGCTATTGCTATGTCTTCTACTAAGTCAATTTGGTGTAAAACATCGGTTCTATAACATGGAACTAAGGCTTTTTTGTTATTGTAAGAATAACCCATTCTTTCTAAATATTTTTTAATGTCATTTTCTTTTAAGTTTAAACCTAAAATTTTGTTAACATAATTAATATCTAATTTTATTTCTTGTGGTTTTAAGTCAGGTGTTGTTATTTTTTTATTTCCATAATATAAATCCATTGAATAAATAGTTCCGTTCATATCAGCTAGTGCTGTTACAATTATGTTTAGACATTTTTTTAATATATTAAAATCAAAACCAGAACATTCTATAAAAATATCTTTAGTTTTTTCTGTGATTTTACCTGTTTTATGTGAATTAATAATTGGTGGCATTGATAAAACTTCATTATTAGCATCTATAAAAACTGGGTATTTAGAATAATTTTCTAATAAATGAGCATATTCACGGCCAGTTGGATGTTTTTGTAATATTTGTCTGCCATTTAATTTAGTTGGATATTCTAATGGCTGAAATACTATTTTTTCAGGTGGTAAAGCTAAGAATCTAATTGGAGTTTTTATTTTTTCAAAAGGATATATGCCAATTGCAACTTTTCTACGATTGCGGCCATAAGTAACATGTAATTTTTCCTGGATTTGAATAACTTCTTTTATTTTATCATCATCAAATTTTAGATTTTTAACAATTGCACATGCTGTATATGGTCTTATATTTTTTAATGAGTTATCAATTATAACTTTTTCATTAGATTTTTTAACTTGATATTTTCTTAAGCCTATTTTATGACCAATAAATGAACTAAAAGCACGTGCAAAACCTTGAACAGATAGCATATCAGGTCTATTAGGAAATATTTCTACTGTAATTTCATTATTTTCTATATTTTCTAAGTCTGTTCCAAGATAAGAAATTCTATCTTTTAGTTTATCTAAAGGTAATTTTTTACCTACTATTTTTTCAAATGTATTTTTGTTAATATTTATTGTTGGCATTTTATTTTAACCATAATTTTATTTGTTTTAGTTGTTGTAAATCATTTTTATATAAATCTCTAATATCATTTATATTATAATACTCTGATATTGTTCTTTCTAAACCAAGGCCCCATGCTAAAACAGGAACATCATGTCCTAATAATGGAACTACCATTTCCGGTCTAAAGATACCAGAACCACCTAATTCTATCCATTTTTTCTTTATTGGATGAAAAACATCAACTTCTGCACTTGGTTCTGTGTAAGGAAAATATGCTGGGCGTACACGAACTCTTGAGAAACCCATTTTTTTAAAAAATTCTTTTAAATAACCTATTAAATGTCTTAAATTAACATTTTCATCTACAACAATACCTTCTACTTGTATTAGTTCATGTAAATGAGCCCAGTCAAGAGTTTCATTTCTAAAACATTTACCAACTGAAAAATATTTAGCTGGTAAATCTGATTTTTTTAAAGATGCGATAGTTTGAGCACTTAGAACTGTTGTATGTGTTCTTAAGCAATTTTTCTTAGCTTCTTCAATATTCCATAAATATTGCCATCCTTTTGATCCTGTTTTATAACCATTTTCATGAGCTAGTTTAACTTTATTAACTAGTTCTTTAGATGGTAATTTGCCTTTTGAAGGATCTTTTATAAAAAATGTATCTTGTAAATCACGAACAGGATGATCTTGTGCTGTAAATAAAGCATCAAAATTCCAAAAAGATGTTTGTAACATTGAACCATTCATTTCTTTAAAACCAAGATCTAACCATATTTGTTTTATATATCTAGTAGCTTCATTAACAAAGTGTCTTTTTGCTGGATAAATCTTAGGAACATTAATTTTAACATCATATCTTCTAAACTTTTTATTTTTCCACTCTTTATTTTTAATAATTTCTGGTGTTAAAGAGTCTATAAAATTGGTTTCTATTTTACTTTGAAGTAAAGAATGACCTAAGGGTAAAACATCAATTGTTATTATCTTTTCTTCATTAACTTTTATTATTTCTTTTCTAGATTTTAGTTCATTAAAAGAGTATTTATCTTCATCTTTTAATTCATTTGGATTTAAAGGTAATTTTTTTAAGAATTGTTCTTCTAAAAGCTCTTTATTTAACAAATTTTTACCATTTTGAGTTATTTTTATTTTATTGTCTTCAAAAATAATAGCTGCTTTTTTCTTTAAAATACCTAAAGAAATGTTTAATTCATTATCATCTAAGCTAGCTTTTTGTTTTATTTCATTTAAAGTTAATTCTTTTTCTAGAACTTGTAGAAATCTACGTTCTGGCAAGCCTTTTTTTAGATATAATTCACCATTATTATCTAAAGAGATAATTTTATTGATTCTTTTATTGATTTTTATTATATTTTTGTTTTCTAACCACTGTAAAGCACGCATAACTTCGACTTCTTGTAAATTAGTTAGTTTGACTATTTCTTGAAAAGAAATTAATTCTTTTAGAACTGGTAAAACTTTTCTTTCTAATGGATGTAATGTTTCTATTAGCTTATTAAGCATAAATAAAAGATAACGAGTTTATTTTTAAAGGTTTTGTTTAAATTCTATAGAGAATACTTACTTTTAAGCCTATTTATTGTTAGATTATCTTTTTGAGATCTATAAAGTATTGGTAAAAATATTTTAGTATTTCTATCAACAGCCTCTAAAAATTGGATTGCATTTTGCTTTTGTTTGGATTTTTCAACATAAGATATAAATATCTCTAGCGGGCCATATCCTTTAAGTTCGGATGAATAAATACCACTAAAGTCACCTAATAACCCATTTCTTTCAAATTTTTTAATTTTTTTAAAAATAGAATCAATAATTCCATTAATTTTTTCTTGTTTTTTTTCTCTTTCATAACTAGAATTTATATAAAATAAATCCCTATAGTTTATTGCTAATTTTTTGTATTCATTACTACTTGCTAATTTTACTATAAATCGTTTTATTTTTGTTTTTGCTCTTGGCATTTTATTTAAACCCATGGAAGAAAGCGCTCTTCAATTCAAAGAGATGTGAAGAGTTGGCTTTCTTCTGGGAAAAGAGGTGATTATAATTTTACACGAGGTAAATTAACCCAAGTGTGATTAAATATATTTTCTAAAGCTGTTGAAAAATATGGTGTTTTTAGCCATATAGCAGTATCATAGTTTTCATGAATTGATTTGTCATCTTCTAACATCATCACTAAATCTTTGCTATCAATAATAACAAATCTACCATTAATATTTTCAATATGTCTTACTTCAATATTACTAGAAATTTCTTTTAACTCTTTTCTTAAACGCTCTGTTATAGGAGCAGCTATTTTTATTTTAACTCCTTGACTAGATAGTTTCTTAAATATATATTTAAAACTTTCTATTTTTCTTAGTAATCCGTTGGAAGTTGTCATTATTGTAACTGATTTTTGTGCTTTTTCTAGTAAACTTTTTAGATGATCATAACTTAAAGTTCTATTTTTTAATGATCCTGATAATGATAATGGATCAACATGTTTAATTCCTTGCTTAAAAATTATTTGTAATTCATTAAATAAAGGATCTTGTTTTATTTTTTCTAAAGATTCTAATTTACTATTTGTTCTTACTTGAATATTTCTTTTAACACGTTTAATTATTTCTTCAGGTGGAACAGCTATATATTTAATTGGCTTTCCTAGTTTCATTATTATAAAACTTTTTTTCTCTAAACTTTCTAAAACGTCATAGGATCTTGATCTAGGAACATTTGAAATATCTGATAATTCGCCTGCTGTTGCCATGCCTCTAGATAATAAAGAAGTCCATATTTTAACTTCATAAATATTTAAATCAAAAGATGACCTGATTTGTTTTAGGAAATTTTCTTGTATTATCATTTTTATGCACTTTTTTTAAGAAGATTATGTTCTTCTAAGTATTGTTTGATTTTATTCTCAAAACGAGATAAATCATTGGTTTTAAAATATAATATTGGTATTTTATCTCTTGACATAAATGTTGTTGATATTGCTTCTATTTTTTCATCTCGGTTTACTAAAGCAATTAATCCAGGATCAATTGGTAAATATTTTGGTTGTAATGTTAGACCTTTTCCTAAAATAGTGGTCATTATATGCTTATTTAGTTCATCTGTAACATTATTAATTTGAGATAGTATATTACATGATAGTTGTATATGTAAATTAAATTGTTGATATTCTTTAAGGGGATAATAAATTCCTTTATGTGTAAATCCCTTTATTGAATCTAAAAGTTCTTTTCTATCAAAATATAGAGCACATTTTTTTACTAAATTCATTTTTTTCACTCCATTAAAGTAATAAAAATAGATAAAGAACTCATATATAAATCTTACTATTTTGTTATCACTATATAATAAATAAAAAAAATAAAGAATTATATTGTTTGGTTTTCTTGCTGTACACATTCTCCTTCGGGGATACAATTTGTATCGCATTCTTTGAACTTAGCAGTATAACCTGCTGGACAATTCATCATCATTTGTGAGCAAACTTCACCTAAGCAACATTTACCATCTAATTCTTTACATATCACTGGTCTAGTTGGTTCTTGTTGAGCGGGTTTACATTTTCCTCTATAATAAGCCCATTCTTCGCATTCACTACTATCAAAAAATTTACAGTATCCTACTTGACCACTAGAAGTTTCTCTTATTTCTAGTTCTCCATTATGTTGCTCACAGTATACAGAAGCTGGATTTGCTATTTTTGTCTTTGCTCTTTCATGTGATTCTTTAATTTTTTCTTGTATTTTTTCTTTTAACTCTTTTATGTCTTCTGTTTTATTTTGTCTGTATACTTGTCTAAAGTTTAACAATTGCTGAGTTTCTTTGAGTAATTCTTTTTGTTCATCTATAGATAGATTACTTGATTGTATTTGTTGTATATTAGAACTAACAGCTTCTAGTCTTTCTTTTAAAACTGTTGCATCTTTACCTTTTGCTTCTGCTTGTGTTACGAGTTCACTTAATTTTTTTTGTTTTAATTGTAATCTTTGTATTTCTCTTTGAAGTAATTCTTGTTTGATTTGTGTTATGTTATGTTTTGATTTAACTTCTTCTATCTTTTTTAGCATATCTTCTTTAGTTAAATTAAATCTTTCTTTTGTTTTATTTCCTCTTTCATCCAGTTTTTCTTTAAGTTCTTCGTCTTTTTCTTTTATTTGATCTATAATTTCACTTAATTTTTCTTGTTGATCTTCTGTTAAGTTTAGTTTAGTATCAGTGTAAGATTGTAATCTTTGAATTTTATCTTCAAATCTTAGTAGTTTTTCTTCAAAGAAAGCTAGTTTTTGTAATTCTTTTTCTGAATCAGCATCTTTTAATTTTGCTATTTGTTCTTTTATTTGTTCTATTTGTTGTTTATATGCTTCGACTGCTTTTTGTGTGTTTTCTACGTCATTAGATACAGCTAATTCTTGAATTTCAGATAATCTTCTTTCTGCTATTTGTAATCCATAAGCTGCTTTATTTTCAGCACCAAATGTCATTGCTAATTTAATCCTTTCAATAGCTCTTTGAATACTCCATGTAAATTTACCAGGAGTACTAGAAGGTTTTTCTTGTATTTCTGAGACACTTCCAGTAAGTTCATCAGCTAATGTTATTGTGCTTAATAAGATTAAGCATATTAATATTATACTTAATTTTTTCATATTTTAAACCTCCTTAAAATAATTATTTGAATGTTATTAAATTTATTTTCTTAATTTTCTTAGCTTTTTCTAATTTTTTGTTAAAATCTTGCATGAATTTATGCATTCTTTCACAAGATTTTTTCTTGTGTTCACCACATAATAATTTACCTGATTTGCAATCATGATATATTTTATTTAATTCTTGATCAGATTCTACTAAATGTTGTTTATCAAATTCAAAGATCATACATTTTTCTGGAATACCACCTAATTTTTTTTGTTCTGCTTCTGTTTTTCTTCCTCCAGTTAAAGCATTTTTTAATTTAGCACATGCTATATCAGGGTTTTCAGGAAGCTCTATAAAAGTAGAAGGATTAGATTTAGACATTTTAAAGTCTCCATTTAAAGCAGGAGTATATTTATGATATAATCCACTTGGAGCAATAAATCTAGATGAAGTTCTATTAACAATATCACGTGTTAATCTAATGTGAGGATCTTGATCAATGCCAACTGGAATAACACCAGGCATTTTATGTTTTAATTGCGGAAATAAAATATCAGCTGCTTGTGTTAATGCCCCTAATATTCTAGATGGTTCTGAATTGCCATATATTGCTCTAAATTCATTTAATGTTATTTTTTTTGAGAATTCATATGTTAAGTGCATAACATCTTTATTTTGAGATTGAAAATAAAAAATTGTTTTTTTGGGATCTAAACCAAGAGCAATGTAAGCTGGTATTTGAAAGTTTAAAGCATCTTTTTTTGCTTGTTCTAAAGAGATACCACGAACTGCAGCTGCTTCTAAATCAGCTACTAAAATATAAGTAATAGCACCATGAGCTTGAAAATAAGCAATGTTTTCAACAACCATTTTGTTACCAAAATGTATTTTTTCAGATGTGGGCATTATTCCTGATAAAACATAATATGGTTTTTTTTGCTTTATTGCATTAGCTATTTGTTGTAAATCACGATGAGCAAAAACAATTAATCTGCGCATTATTCTATTTGGATTTGGCAACATAGAAGGATTAAAGCTACTTAAACCAAATTCATCGATTATTTTTTGATAATCTTCTATTAAATTGGATCCCCAAGGATCTATTAAAACTGTCATGAATAGTTTAAAAAATATATGATATTTAAAGTTTTACTTT
>JAZDLF010000028.1:0-2982 GCA_043802295.1 Candidatus Woesearchaeota archaeon
ATTTGTGCTCCACTGACTGAGCTACCAAGGCAATAAAGTGCGGGAGACAGGAATTTCACATCAGGAGGTATCGGAACCTCAGTTCTGATTTTTGAACCTGCGCAGGCACTAAGCCACAGGATCTTAAGTCCTGCTCATTTGACCAGACTCTGACACTCCCGCATGATACGAAAAAAGAACAAGTTCATTTATAAAACTTTTTGTTAAAGCCCTGGGTAAGATTTGCACTCACGACCATCTGCTTTTTCTAATTAAAGGTATTTCAATCTGTCTAAGTGTCTTTTATTTGAAAACCCAATTTTTGCTAAAAATAGTCTAACATATCTTTTGCCATTAATCTGTATCATATACGATTTATCTTTCTTATGAATTGAGTGATTTATTGAATAATTTAATAGGGCTTCATGAATTTGTTTTATTAATAATTCACTTGTAGAAGTATAATTTACCCTTATATACGGTTTTTTATATTTTTTACGTTTATCAAATCCTATTCCTCCATCAGCATTAAACATCCCCCTTAATGTAGCATTCAGATATTCTTTCTTTGCATTTATTATCTCAATAGGTATAGTTATAGTATAACATTTTTTACCACTGGGAATTCCAAATCTTTTAGTTAACATTTCAAATAATCTTTTTGAATAAATGTTCAATCTTATAAAATTATCATTCTCGATAATTTTTGGACAGATATTAAATATTTTTTTGCATATAGGTATTAACACATTATGATAATAATTTGAATCTAATCTTCTATGTCCAGTTATTTGCGTTTGATAAAGCGTGTTATATTTATTTGTAAATCCATCTCCTATTATAACTCCAATAAGCTCACATAATTCAATAGAAAGTGGTATATTAATATCAAAATTATATTTTACTTGAGTCATTCTAATTTTTCTAGCTTTTTTTCTACCCTTATTAAATTCCTCTTTGTTAATTATATAAGCTTTTTTTCCTCCAATGATTTGACCCCAATTCCTATTTCTTATTTCGATCACATTCAAAAAATATTCTTTTTTATCTTTACCCATTTTGTTTAATAAAATAAGAAATCTATTTTCAGGTATACATAATTCTCTGTATCGATAACTATTCAAAACAGATCTATTTGTCCCAACAATATTTGCTAGTGACTTCCAACTTTTTTTAGAATAATTTTTACGAGCTTCTTCAAAAAAACTAAGACAATCTTTAGATTCTCTAAAATAAATTCTTTTCATATATTAATTAATGAATATAAATATTTAAACTTTATGTTTTAGTGCTATAAGGTCAAATAAGCCTCCGCTGGGAGTTGAACCCAGAACTTCCATCTTACGAAGATGGTACTCTACCAAGTTAAGTTACGGAGGCTTATTTTATTTTTTCTTTTAATTTATCTTTATATTTTCTTTGACAATCAGAACAAATACTTTTTTTATTAATATAAGTGCCTTTAATTTTTTCTAAAAAAGTTGTTTCAATTTTTTCTCCACAAACAGCACATTTAATTTTACTCACCTAAAGATTCTATATACAATATATTAATAAACCTTACCAAAATATTCTTAAATCATAAAATAACAAAAAAATTATGTCAAGAATAGCAATAGTTGAAAAAGAAAAATGTAATCCAATTAAATGTGATTATCTTTGTATAAAACTTTGTCCTCTAAATAGATCAGGAGAGGAGTGTATTACAAAAGATAAAAAGATTATAATAGATGAAGAATTATGTAATGGTTGTGGAATTTGTCAAAATAGATGTCCTTTCAAAGCAATTTCTGTAATAAATTTACCTCAAGAACTAAAAGCTCAACCAATACATCAATATTCAAAAAATGGTTTTAGACTTTATAGATTACCAGCGCCAATGTTTGGAAAAGTTACGGGAATCATAGGTAAAAATGGTATTGGAAAAACAACAGCACTAAATATTTTAGCTAATATAATAAAACCAAATTTAGGTAATTTAAGTAAAGAATCATCTTATGAAGATCTAATTAAATTTTTTAAAGGTACAGAAGCACAAAATTTTTTTGAAAAATTAAAAAATAATGAAATTGTAGTATCTTACAAACCTCAAAAAGTTGATGACATTCCTCTAAAATATAAAGGTAAAGTAACAAATTTATTAAAAAAGGTTGATGAAAAAAATAAACTAAATGAAATTGTTAAAATATTACAAATAGATAATATATTAAATAATAATATAGAAAATTTATCAGGAGGTGAACTTCAAAGAGTTGCAATAGCAGCTGCATCATTAAAGAAAGCTAATTTATATATTTTTGATGAACCAACCTCTTATCTTGATATAAAACAAAGATTAAATATTGCTAAATTTATAAGATCTCTAGCAGATGAAAAAACTGCTATTTTAGTAGTAGAACATGATTTAATAATTTTAGATTACTTAGCAGATTTAATTTATATAATGTATGGTAAAGAATCTTGTTATGGTATTTGTTCTTCAGTAAAATCAGCAAAATCAGGAATAAACACTTATTTAGAAGGTTATCTTAAAGAAGAAAATATTAAATTTAGAGATAAAAAAATACAATTTTTATTTAAACCTCCAATAAGAAAAAAATCTCCTATAGAATTAACAACCTGGGAAAAACTAACAAAAAAACTAGATCATTTTAATTTAGAAGTTTCTTCTGGAACAGTTAATGAAAATGAAGTTATTGGTATTCTTGGTGAAAACGCAATTGGAAAAACAACTTTTATTAAATTATTAGCAGGAATTTTAGAACCTTCAAAAGGAAAGATTGATAAAAAATTGAAAATTGCTTACAAGCCCCAATATATTCAAGCTAGTAATGACTTAGTACAAGATGTTTTAAAGAATATCAAAAAAGAAATAATTTTACATCTTAATTTAAATGATTTAGCTTTTAAAAAAGTAAATGAATTATCAGGAGGAGAATTGCAAAAATTAGCTATTGCTTCTTGTTTATCTCAAGAAGCTGATTTATATTTATTAGATGAACC
>JAZDLF010000029.1:0-18581 GCA_043802295.1 Candidatus Woesearchaeota archaeon
CCGCAACCACAAACAAAAGAACATTTAATGGCTCTCGAGATCGTAGGAATAAAAAATATTGTTATAGTTCAAAATAAAATTGATCTTGTTTCACAAGAAGAAGCACTAAAAAATTATAATGAAATTAAAAATTTTATTAAAGGAACAATTGCAGAACATGCTCCAATAATTCCAGTTTCAGCACAACATAATATTAATATAAATTTTCTAATAAAAGCAATAGAAGAAAATATTAAAACACCTTCTCGAGATTTAACAAAAGATCCTATAATGTTTATTGCTAGAAGCTTTGATATAAATAAACCCGGTTCTGATATTGATAAATTATTTGGTGGTGTTTTAGGTGGAGTAATCAAACAAGGTGTTTTAAAGATTAAAGATAAAATAGAAATTAAACCTGGATTAAGAAAAGAACATTCAGGTAAAATTACTTATGAATCTATTATAACAACAATAGAAGGTTTAAGATCTGGTGAGAAAGATATTAAATCAGCAATTCCCGGCGGATCAATAGGAATTTTAACAAAATTAGATCCATTTTTAGTTAAATCTGATAATTTAACTGGCAACATTGTTGGCTTAATAAATAAATTACCAAAAGTTTGGCATGAATTTGATTTAGAACATCATTTACTTAAAAGAGTTGTTGGCTCCAAAGAAGATTTAAATGTAGAAGAAATTAAAAAAATGGAAGATTTAATGTTAAATGTTAACTCTGCTGCTACCGTCGGTGTTGTAACTGAAATTAAAAAAAATTTAGTTCATGTTAAATTAAAAATCCCAGTTTGTGCTGAAAAAGAAAATAGAATTACTATTTCTAGAAGATTTGGGAACAGATGGAGACTAATAGGTTACGGATTAATCAAGGAGTAGTTTTCCGTAGGTAAAATTAAAAAATATTTTTATTTTTTTAGTGATAACAAAAAATTATTATTTATTTTTACAAAATTAAAAAATAGTAAAGTATATAAATAATTAATACATAATAAAATACAAGTTAGAAAAAACAAAAATTTCCGACGATAAAAAAAGTTACAATGAATATAAAAAATAAAAGCAATAGTTGCTCTGTAGATGAAGACAATCCTGGTGGGTGTTATTCTTTGTCGTATTCTAAAAATAATGTAACTATTTTGGAAAATATTTCTTGGCAAGATTTATTAAAAAATTCTTTAACAACAGCTGAACAAATTGCACAAAGAACTGGTTTAGATGTTAAAGAAATAAGAGATGTAATTAAAAAATATCCTGCTCGTATTAATGAATATTATTTCTCGTTGATAAAACAAAAAAATGATCCAATATGGTTACAATGTATGCCTGATAAAAAAGAATTACATGATACAATATGCTATGTAGATCCTTTAAATGAAGAAAATCAAAGCCCTATTGCTAATGTTATAACTCATCGTTATCCTGATAGAGTTTTGTTTTTAGTTTGCAATCAATGTGCAATGTATTGTAGATTTTGTACAAGAAAAAGAAAAGTTGGAGATTCTTTTAAAAGAATAACATGGGAACAAATAATGGACGGAATTCAGTATATTCGTGATCATTCAGAAATTAGAGATGTTATTTTATCAGGTGGAGATCCTTTATTACTTCCAACAAGTACATTAGAAAAAATACTAAAAGAATTAAGATCTATTAAACACGTTGAAATAATTAGAATTGGTACTCGTGTTCCATGTACATTACCTCAAAGAATTGATCAAGAACTTTGTAATATGCTAAAAAAATATCATCCAATTTTTATAAATGTTCATTTTAGTCATCCTTCTGAAATAACTCCCGAAAGCTCGAAAGCATGTTTAATGTTGGCAGATTCAGGAATTCCTCTAGGAAATCAAACTGTTTTACTAAAAGGTGTTAATGATAATCCTCAAGTAATGAAAAAATTAATGCAAGAATTACTAAAAATAAGAGTTAGACCTTATTATATTTACCAAGCAGACATGACTAAAGGAACAGATCATTTTAGAACTAAAATATCAAAAGGTCTAGAAATAATAAAAAATCTACGTGGATTTACTTCTGGATTAGCAGTTCCTCATTATGTTATTGATGCTCCTGGTGGTGGAGGTAAAATTCCAATTTTACCAAATTATGTTATTTCATGCAAAAACGATAAAATAATATTAAAAAATTACAAAGATAACTTATATGAATATATAGAGCCTTCTTAAAATGTCATATGATGTTTTTCTTGGATCTAGAAAGAGTAAGAAAGAAAAAAAATTAAAAAGAAAATTTCGTGTGTATAAACACGGTGGTCATGAAAGAATATTATAATATAAGAAAATAAAAATATTATAACTTATTCTACATTCTTATGTTTTTTGTAACATTCTTTACAATAGACTGGTCTGCCTTCAATTGGTTTAAAGGGAACTTCAGATTCAGCGCCACAATCAGAGCATATTACTTTATGCATCTCTCTTTGGCCACCAAAGTTATTATCTCTTCCTCTAAACTTTCTTTGTTGAAATGCCATTGCATTTTCCTCCTAATTAATTTAATTTATACAAGATTTCTCTTGTATCTTATTCTTAACTGATATATCTTGAAATTATACTATTTTTAAAGTTTGTGGTTCTCACACCATGAAGAAACCATATCATCAAGACTTCTTTTTTTCTCTTTAACATCTTGAAAAAGTTTTATTGTATTCATTAATTTTTCTTCTATTTCTTCATCTGGAAGTAGATTACCATCTTGATCAACTAATTTTAATCCAAAATCTAAACCTTCAGGCCTACAAGGTTTAATATCCCCATCAGTTGTTAAGGTAATATTACAAAAACCATCTTGACAAATATAGTCTTGGCATTCATAACATCCTTCACTATACATCGCGGAATTTTCACTTATTCTTAATCTTATTGGAGATTGAGAATCGGGTTTAAATACAGGCATTGGATTCCCAAAACCTCCAACTGCGTAAACTATCCTTGGAGAACCAAATTGTAATTCTAATTCTTTGGCTATAGGAAATAAAGAAACATAATTTTCCAACCAAAAGTTTTTGTTTTTAGAAAGTGCATCTCTATAAAAAGTAATATCAAATAATTTTAATTCTAATTCATTTTTTTCACAAAAATCAATCATATCTAGAACTTCTTTTATGTTATATTTCCCAACAACCATGTTAACTCTAATAGGAATATCTATTTCTTTAAGTGCATAAATTCCTTGCATAACTTCTGAAACATAATTTTGTGAATACCTTTTAGAAGAATTCAATTGATGTTTTCCAGTTTTTAAACTATCTATACTTACTTTAACTTTATCAAATCCCAATCTTTTTATGGTACTAGCATGTTTTTTCAAAGAAATTCCATTAGTATTCAATCTAAGATAACCTAGATTTGGAAATTCTTTAATTGTTTCAGCTAATTTAAAAGTAGAATCCGGAACAGCTAAAGGTTCTCCTCCAGTTATATTAAAATGTCTAATTCCAATATTATTAGAAATTCTAGAAATATGTGAGAATTCATCTGTAGTTAAAAAACGTTTTCCATGTAATTTATAATTATCTCCATCAATCGGGCAATACTGACATTTTAAATTACAAGCACCAGTAATCGCTATTCTCATTGAAGGAATGTTTTCATTCTCTGCAATGGTATAACTTTCATGAATTTTTTTCATGTTTTTAGTTAACTACAAATCTTCTCCAGTTAACAATTCAATTCTAGTTTCATTAGGTCTTACTTTTGAGTTCATAGCAACCAAGTAATTAACATTTGATTTTTCAGCAGCCATTACTATATCTTTACTAATTATTCCATCAAAAACAATTGCCCACACACCAGAAGTTAAATTTCTTATTGTTGGAACAATTTCAGTAGTTGGAACTTTTCCTAATATATTTGAATTTTCATCTAATATATAAGCTCCTCTTGTTCCTATTAAATCCTCTAACATTTTTTTGAAAGTTTCTCCATCACTTTTATTTAATTTATTAACTTTTTTAGGAATCATTACTTTTTCTCTATTATCTTCTTGTGCATGAGATTTTCCATTTATTTCCATTTTAACTTGTTCAATTGCAACTTTACTTCTTAATGCCTTAAAAATTTCTTTTTTAGTTATCTCTTCTACTTCTTTACCATCTGGTGCTTTTATTACATAATCTATTTCTGCTACATTTATTAACTCTTTAATTATTAAATCTCCGCCTCTATCACCATCAACAAAAGCAGTTAATATTTTTCTTCTACTTAACTCAATAATTGTTTCAGGTACATTTGTTCCATTCATTGCAATAGCGTTTTTAACACCATTTTTTAATAAATTTAAAACATCTGCTCTTCCTTCAACAACAACAACTTCTTCACTTTCATCAATAGCTGGTCCAGCTGGTAACCTATCTTTACCATATTCTGTTATTTCCATCATTCTAACAGATTGTGAAACCTCATCTGTAATTTCTTGTGAATCAGGCAATACATTATCTGTTAATTCTTTTAATAATTCTTTAGCTCTTTCTATAACATAATTTCTTTTAGAAATTCTTACATCTTCAACTTTTTCAACTCTTACTTTGGCATTACAAGGTCCTATCCTTTGAATAGTTTCTAAAGCAGCTCCAATTATTACGGTTTCTGCTTTATCTAAACTAGATGGCATTATAATATTACCATTAGTTTTTCCAGTTCTTGTGTCTAAATTAACTTCTATTCTTCCAATTCTACCATTTCTTTGAAGTTCTCTTAATTCAAGATCAGTTCCTAATAAACCTTCAGTTTGACCAAAAATAGCTCCTATAACATCTGGTCTATCAACAACACCATCAATTTGAATTTGAGTATGAACTATATATTTAGCTGAAACAGGACTTATTTTTCCCATTTTAATTCCCCCTCATTATTAATATGATTTTTATTTAGAACAAGATATTTTAAATTCTATTATTCTCTTACTCTTTAAGCCTTATTCATTCTTTAATTTAATAAATATAAATTATTTGGCCGTGAAAATAAATTTTGATTATAATTTATCTTGTTCTATAAATATAAAGGTTATATTGCCCGCGACACTAACTCCCAAATTCATAGCTTGAATTTTTCGTAAGCTCGATTGAGTATTTCTCGTGGCGGGCTTATAAAATCTATAAGTAGTTTATGTTTATATATTTTACTATGCTCTTTTAATTTCTGCAAACATAACATATTTTTTTATTTGTCCTATAAGTATCAAAAGCTGCAGGTATGCTAATTACGAACTGCCAAAAATTTGAATATTCACATTTCCAATAAATTTGTCTCATATTTTCAACAATCACCGACTTAGTTTGAAATTCAATACCAACAGGAAGAGGAAGATTTTTCTCTAAATCTGATAGAGCTTCATTTCTTTGTTCTCTATCACTTCCGGTTTCTAAAACAATAAAATCTTCTATAATTCTTTTTAATAAATCCTGTCTATCATGGAGTTTTTTTTCTAAAGACATATTAAATATCATAAACATTAATTTTGTTCTATCCATAAATCAAAGTTATTCATGTTTATTTATAAAATTTATCAATTTATGTACACTAAAAGAAAAATTTATTAAATAATCTAAAATACACAATTCCCATGAAAACATTACTTGTATTCTATTCTAGAACAGGAACAACAAAAAAACTCGCTGAAGAAATATCAAAAAATTTAAAATGTGATCTAGAAGAAATTTTTGACACAAAAAATAGATTAGGTATTATTGGTTATTTAAAATCTGGCCATGATGCAATGTTAAAAAAATTTACAAAAATTGAAAAAACTAAAAAAAATCCTGCTAAATACGATTTAGTTATTATTGGAACACCTATTTGGGTTTATAATTTATGTACTCCAATTAGAACTTATTTATATGAAAATAGAGACAATTTAAAAAAAGTAGCATTTTTTTGTACTATGGGTGGTTCTGGTGCAGAAAAAACATTTAGTGATATAGAAAATATATGCAATAAAAAACCTATTGCAACTTTACAATTAAAAACAAAAAAAGTAATAAGCAATAATTTTGAAAAATTAAAAGAATTTATTAATCTTATTTCAAAGAAATAGCATGATGTTCACAAGCAACAACACATGCCCCACATTCTATACATTTTGTTTTATCAACTTTAACTATATTTTCTCTAGTAATTGCATTAATAGGACAGGCATATAAACAACCTTTACAAGCTCCTTTACAACTGCAACTTGTACATTTACCATTCTTCCAACAACATTTTTTATAATCTATTTTAATTGACATATTAAAAATCCACTAAAATTTATGTAAATTCAAGAAAGATTTAATTTCATTAACTATTTTTTCAATTTCTTCTTTAAGTTCCTGTTCTTGTTTTCCTATTCTTGATCCTATTATAAATCTATCATAGAATTCTCTATAAAATTTAACAAAAGCACTTTTTGTCCAAACATCTTCATAATCTTTTAATAGATAAGCAACAAAATCAATTTCAGCGTCACATTTAACCAATCTAACTTTTTTATCTCTTTTTTTAACTACAACATCTTCTATATTTTGAATATTAAAATGAGTTTCAATAACAAACTTAATATAATCATCCATCTTTTTTTCTGCATACCACTTTATCTTAATGTTTTTACTTTCGTCTCTTTTTTCTTTATATTCAGTTTCTTGAAAATCATAACCATTATCACTAAACCATTTGTATAATGTTTTATAAAATTCATCTAAATCCATTGCAATTTCTGTCTGTATAACAGGCATTTTCATAACAACATAATCTCTTTGTGACATTTTTACCTCTTCAATACGTGTAATATATCTTTGGCATGATCTATTAAATCATTAGTTTCAACCCATAATTTACCTTCATAGTTTAGTAATCTTCTCTTTATTAAATATTTCTCATAAAGTTGTCTTGCAAATTCACTAATTGGTTGTTTACTAAATGTGGCATTATAATTTTTTTTAAAATATGCCTTAAATCTTATAAAAAACTCTCCTCTTTGTTTTTTAATTTTTTTACCATTTTCTTCAACTAAAACATTAACTAATCTATGAACTTTAAAATGAACTTCTATATAAAATTTAACATAATCATCAACTTTTCTAAAAGCTTCCCATTCAAATTCAACTTCTTCTTTACCATATCCAGTCTCTTTTGTAGTCATATTTTTTTCTTTAAAGAAATATTTATGGGAACTAAACCATTTTCTTAAATCTGAGTGTATCTTATCAAAATTAAGAATTCCATTATAGTGTATAGTAGCCCATGGTGGGACAACATATATTTGTAATAATTTCTCTTTTCCCATTAATAATTAAAAAGAAGATTGATTAATAAATATTTTGTTTTTATTATAACTGATTTAAAGCTCTAAATAACTCTCTTTCATGTTTTCCTTGTTTCTTATTTTGTTTTTGAACTTTTTTTGCAGTCTTTGCCAAATATGCTGTTACAAAAATTGCTATTCCAGTTATAGCAATAGCATAAAAAATCATACCAGTTATTCCTTGTCCTTGTTGGTAATATTTTGTAAATACTGTTTGTATAACATTATTCCATGCCAATGCAACAGCTAATCCAAATACAGAAATACTCATCACAGACAACTTCTCATACATCTCTTTTTTCATTACTTCAACCTCTTTTATCTGCTTTTGTCTGCATCATTTATTTTTAAACTTTTCTATATTTTAGTCGTTATTTTTATTAAATTTTATTTTAATATGTCTCTTTTTATTAAGTCTGGGATAATCTTATTTCTAATTATTGGTGATATTCTTAAATTATTTACATCTTTTCTACCAATCCAATGAATAAACTTGATTTCTGTAGAAGGTTTGGGTATACCAATTATATTTCCTTTATAAAGTCTTATGGAAACATCTTTATCTGGACTCCCAGCAGCAATATCTTTATACTCACCAATATACTCTAATGTATTAAAATCAACTTCACAATCTAATTCTTCTTTAATTTCATTTTTCAAACAATCTTCTACACTATTTTCTTCAAATTTACCTCCAGGCATTATATAATCAGAAGTAATATTTTCTGGAGATTTTTCACATACTAGAAACTTATTTTTGTTTTTATTTAAAATTAAAAGACCAATTTTATTATAATAAGCCATAAATTTTAATTAAAATATTAAGTTTATAAATTTTGTTAAGGTAATTTAATATCTGTTTTTAATGGGTTTTTTATTTTGTTCTTTTATTTCATATCTTTCAACCAACAAATCAAATAAAGAAGGTTCTATTTTTAATATATCTTTTTCAGTTAATAATCCTATTAATTCACCATCATGAATAACAGGTAATCTTCTAACATCTTTTTCCTTCATTTTGATTATAGCGTCATAAATATCTTTATCAGGACTTATTATAACCATATTTTTAGTCATTATTTTTTTAGCACTTGTCTTTTCTGGATCTAAATTTTTAGCAACTACTTTTTCTATAATATCTTTTTCAGTTATTATACCAATACCATTTTTATCTTTAACAATCACTCCACCAACGCTTTCTTTTAACATTATTTTACAACAATCTTTAATAGAAATACTAGAATTAACTATAACTGGTGATCTAGTCATAGCATCCATGACTTTAACCCCTGTTTTCATGTATTATAATATATCTATTTACTTAATAAATAAATCTATATGCTAGAATATATATTTATACCTATTTTTTAGTAATAATTATAAAAACCATAAACTTTATATATAACTTTTAATAAAAACTTGCTATAAATAATATTCTTTTAGGGGGCTAAAATGAAAGATTCACAACCAATATTTATATTGCCTGAAGGCTATCAAAGAACAATGGGAAAAGATGCCCAACGTAATAATATTCTTGCAGCTAAATTAGTGGCTGAAACAGTAAGAACTACTTTAGGTCCAAAAGGAATGGACAAAATGATTGTTGATTCTTTAGGAGATGTTATTATAACAAATGATGGTGTCACAATTCTTGAAGAAATGCAAATAGAACATCCAGCAGCTAAAATGATTGTAGAAGTTGCAAAAACTCAAGAAGATGAAGTTGGCGACGGTACAACAACAGCTGTAATATTTGCTGGTGAACTATTAAAAAATGCAGAACGTTTACTAGATCAAGAAGTTCACCCAACTGTTATTGCAAAAGGTTACAGAATGGCAGCTGAAAAAGCTCAAGAAATTCTAAACAATTTAGCAGAAACAATAACAGAAAAAGATGAAATAACATTAAAAAATATTGCTATAACCGCAATGAGAGGAAAAGGAGCAGAATCTTTTAGAGAACTATTATCAGATTTAACTGTTAAAGCAGTTAAACAAATTACAGAAGATAATGTTATTGATACTGGAAATATAAAATTAGAAAAGAAAATTGGTGGTGGTATCGAAGATTCTGAATTAATAAAAGGCTTAATTATTGATAAAGAACGTGTTCATACTGATATGCCAAAATCAACTAAAAATGCAAAAATTGCTTTAATAAATTCAGCTATTGAAATAAAAAGTCCAGAAACAGACACAAAAATACAAATAACAGATCCTTCTCAAATACAAGCTTTCTTAGAACAAGAAGAAAAAATACTAAAATCAATGGCAGATAAAATAATAAAATCAGGCGCAAATGTTGTATTTTGTCAAAAAGGTATTGATGATATTGCTCAACATTTCTTAGCTAAAGCAGATATTTATGCAGCTCGTCGTGTAAAAAACTCTGACATGGACAAATTAGCTCGTGCAACCGGAGCAAAAATAATAACAAATTTAGATGAATTAACTCAAAAAGATTTAGGATCAGCTGGTATTGTAGAAGAAGTTAAAGTTGGCGATGAAGAAATGACTTATGTTAGAGAATGTAAAAATCCAAAAGCAGTTACAATTTTAATTAGAGGCGGAACTCAACATGTTATTGATGAAGTTGAACGTGCTGTTAAAGATGCAATAGGTGATGTTGCAGCTGCATTAAAAGATGGTAAAGTAGTTGCAGGTGCAGGTGCTATTGAAATAGAATTAGCAAAAGAATTAAGAGTTTATTCAAATAAATTATCAGGTCGTGAACAACTTGCTGTTTTATCATTTGCAGATTCAGTTGAAATTGTACCAAGAACTTTAGCAGAAAATGCAGGACTTGATCCAATTGATATGTTAACAGATCTTAAATCACAACATGATAAAAGTGGCAATAAATGGTATGGTATTGATGTTTTCAAAGGAAAAGTTGTTGATTCATGGAAAGATGGTGTTATCGAACCATTAAAAATAAAAATACAAGCTATTAAATCAGCATCAGAAGTTGCAGAATTAATTTTAAGAATTGATGATGTTATAGCAGGTTCACCAAAATCAAGTCCATCTATGCCAAGAATGCCACAAGATATGGAATATTAATTTTTATTTTTTTATTTCACTTACAGCATCGTGAATTTTTTCTGCACAAGGTCTACAAATCTTTCTAAATTTATTAGGTGCAACCATTACTTCAAAGAACTCATCATTTTGATTGCAAAAATCACATCTCATATTTTTTGAAAATCATCAATCATTTATATACTTTACTAAAAACATTTTTAAACAAAAACTTTTTATACTAGTTATTTCACTTAACAATAATAAAAGAGGTGCAATTATGCCTGTTAAATCAGACAAATTACTTGATCAACTTATAAAAAATAATATTGAACTACAAAAAATTTCTACAGATCTTATTTCTTCAGTAAATGATTTAAATAAAAAAATAGATAAAATGCTTTCTTTATTTGAAGAAGCAGCCAAAAACATAGAAAAAGGTTCTGTTTATGAAGAACCACTAGCTAAAAAATTAGAAGCATTACTAGAACAAAATAAAACAATTGCACGTGGTCTTGTTTTGTTAGAAAAATATATACGAGATAAAACATCAACAGGATTTTCATCATCTCTTTCATCATCTAAAGATAAATCAATTGAATTTTAAGAATGGCAATACATTTTCTGTATGATGAAATTTTAGAGAAAAATAAAAACGAACTAGAAGGATTAATAAAAGAATTAAAAAAAGACCCCGATATCAATAAAAAAACATTCATTCTTACATCATTTACAAGATCTTTAATAGAAGCTTCTAAAAAAGTAAAAGAAATTCCTGAAATAAAATTAAAACCATCTATAATGGAAAAGCCTAATATAATTAAACCTAAACCGGTTCAAATAAAACCTTTACCAACACCTACACCAAGTGTAATAAGTCCTCCAAAACCATCTATTTTGTATGCACCAAAACCTTCTGATGTAATAATAAAAGAACCTGAAGTTATAAAACAAGAACAATTAGAATATATTACACCCACTTTGATTCCTAAACAAAAGATTCAAGGTAAACAAGTAATAGAACAAGAAAAACCAAAAATAAAAATTAAAAAAATAGAAATACAACAAGAAGAAATTCAAAAAATTCCATTAGTTGTTGATAAGAATAATAATGAAGTTATTGCTTTTGCACAAATAAATGGTTCTTATAACATAACAGAACCTCCATTAAATAATACTGAATTACTAGTTTTACAAGATACAAAAAAAGAAATATCTGGTAATCCAAAAAAATATATTGAACAAAAGGAAAATAAATTAATTGATTATGTTAAAAAATATGCTTCTAGAAATAAAATAGAGTATTCAGAGAGTTTATATCACAGAATAAAATATTATTTGATTAGAGACTTGATTAACTTTGGTAAAATAGATGTTTTATTACATGATGCTGATATTTCTTTAATAACCTGCAATAGTTTAGGTCCTGTAAACATTAGATATAAAGATCAAAATTTACCAACAAATATAAATTTTAAAGATTCATCTGAGATTAATTCTTTAATTATTAATATAGCACTTAAAACAAGTAAAACAATAACAGAAAAAGATCCATTTTTAGATACAAATTATCAAAATTTTAGAATTCAAGCAACATTAGCAACAGAATATATAACACCAAAATTTGTTTTTACCAGAACACTTTAATATCATCTATTCGTTCATAAGGCTTAATTTCAGGCTTATCTTCACGTCTACCTGCTAGATATTCAATTATCCCTTGGTATGAGATATTCACACCATTGTCACCACAGTACTTTAATGGTACAGTATAAAATTTAGCATTTCTATCTTTACACATTATATTTAACATTTCACAAAATCTTTTATTAGCAGCAACTCCTCCAATCAAAACAACTTCATTTTTATCACAATGTGCTAAAGCTCTTTCAGTAACTTCTGTTAACATTGCAAAACAATTTTCTTGTATAGAATAACACAAATCTTCTTTACTAATATTTTTTTTAAATAACTCTTGTGTTTTTGTAACAATTCCAGAAAAACTAACATCCATTCCTTTAACAGAATATGGTAATTCAATATATTTTCCTTGTTTTGCTAATTCTTCTATTACAGGACCAGCAGGAAAACCTAATCCAATAATTCTACCAAATTTATCTAATGCATTTCCTATTCCAACATCTAAAGTTTCACCAAAAATTCTAAATTTTCCTCCTTCTAAAGCAATTATTTGTGTATTAGCTCCGCTAGTAAATAAATAAACAGGATCTTTTACTTTATTGAATAATTCACAAGAAGTTAAATGAGATAAACAATGATTAACACCTATTAATGGAACATTTAATTCTTTACTAATTTCTTGTGCAGCATGCAAACCAACATGTAAAGAAGGCGAAAGTCCAGGCCCACGACTATATGCTACTAAATCAATTTTAGAATTTTTACTTTGTTCAATTGCTTTTTTTATAACATCTAAATGAACTTCTTTATGATGTTGAGCACATTTTGAAGGATTTATTCCACCTTCTTCAGTTTTATACATATCTCTAACATCACCTAATATTTTATTCTTACTTGTAACAATTCCACAACCAAATGTATGTGCAGTGCTTTCTATACCTAAACATATCATATTAAAATTAAAAAATTAGAACTTATTTAACTTTTCTCTTTCTCTTTTCTTTCTTCATTCTTTTACGTTGCCACTTCCAACGCATTTGACCTTTTTTCTTCCATCTCCTACTTGATCTTTTCATAATATATCTTATTTATTTTTAATTTTTAAACCTTTTGGTTCTAAGTTTATATTCATAATATATTTATATAAACAAATCTTAAATGTATTTAGGAGGTGAAGAAAATGTTCAATGAAAATAAAGGCTTTACAACCATAAAAGAAAATGATGAAAATATATTTGTTAGTATCAAACTCCCAAATATGGATAAAAAAGATATTCAATTTGTTATAAAAGAAAATTCTATACAAGTTAAAGCTGAGAAAAAACAAGAAACAAAAATACAAAAAAAAGGTTTTTACAAATATGAACAAAGTTTTGAAGGTTTTTACAGAATCATACCTTTACCTGTACATGTAAAAGCTGATGAAGCTAAATCTAAATTCGAAGATGGAATTTTGAAATTAAAAATTCCAAAGAAAAAATCTAAAAAGAAAATTATTGCTTATTCTTAATTAAATATCTTTTTTTATCTACATCTAAATCTGTAAAAGCATCAGCCTCTTCTGCTAATTTAGATGAAGCTGTTTTTCCAAAAGCAATTATTTCTGTTCTACAACCTAAAGATTTTAGATGTTCAATTAAATCTTTAAAATCACCATCACCAGAAACTAAAACTATAACATCAAGCTTAGAACTTAATCTTATTGTATCCATTGCAATACCAACATCCCAGTCTCCTTTTTTATTACCCCCTGGAAATGTTTGTAAATCTTTGCTTTTAACCTCAAAGCCAATTTTATCTAAAGCTTCAAAAAAATTCTTTTGTTCTTGTATATCAGCATTAATAACATAAGCAATTGCTCTTACTAATTGTCTACCTCTAACAGCACTTTTTAATATCTCTGCAAAATTGACTTTTGATTTATACAAATTACGAGCAGAATAATATAAATTTTGAATATCTACAAAAACACCAACTCTTTGTTCTCTTTGATCCATTATTCTTAAGTTATATTTTAGTATTTATAAATTTTGTTAAAAATGCTCCCGCCGAGATTCGAACTCGGGTTAAAGGCTCGAAAAGCCCTTGTGCTTGGCCGGACTACACTACAGGAGCATAAAATTTTGACACATTTATCTATTTATAATATTTTTTATTTTAAAAAAGGTTATTATTTAACTAGAATTTGATTTTTTATAATTTATATATTCCTTAATAGTATCATCAAAACTTTCAGCTAAATTCATCTTCAAAGCTTTGTTTGGATCAATCCATTTAAACTCACTAAGTTCATTATTATCTAATTTAACTTTTGTATCATTTGTTTTACCAAGAACATCAAAATAAATAAAATGAGCATCTCTGTGAAAATCTTTTGAACTAATAAGCTCTCCAAAACTAATTATTTTAACAAATTTAACTGATAATCCTGTTTCTTCTTTTGCTTCTCTTAACAAAGCTTCTTCTATTTTCTCACCTGGTTCTACATGACCACCAGGTAATGTCCATTTATTACTCCATTTAGGAGATTTTGTTAATAATATTTCACCTTTTGGATTCTCAACAATAACTGAAACTACAACTTCTACTCCTTTAAGATATTTCATTTTAATTTTATACAAAAAATGGGCCTGCGCGGATTTGAACCGCGGACCCTTAGCCGATAATATCTCTGGCTGTCTTAGCCCAAGTTATTGTACCTGGTTATGTCATATAAGACTTGCACGTTTTTTTAATAAACTCAGTGCTCTAACCAGACTGAGCTACAGGCCCATAACTAAAATTTTTATTTTAATTATATATAAAACTTATGGTAAACAACAAGTTTTTAAATAAAATTAATCTATTTATTATCAATGAATATATTAAAACCTGATGGCTATGTAGATGTAGCTTATTATTATAGCAAAATAGCACCAAAATTAAAAAGATTTCTAAAAAATAAAGAAATAGCAACTAAAATCTATTTGCCTTATGGTCTTCCAACTATACTAAAACGAGGTTCAAAAGAAGAACCGCTTTATATACAAGAATTTATTCATGGTGTTAATAAAAAATTCTTAGATTGCAGAAAAAAATACAGAAAATTAGCTGATGCTCGTAATAAATTAACAAAAGAACAAACAAAAGTTTGGGATTATTTTGTTCCTAGAAAACTAATTGAGTTTCTATATGCAACAAATAAAGAAGGTCCTGGTAAAGATTTAGATAGAATTTATTTTGATATTGATAAAAAAGATCTTAGCGCTATAAATTCTCAAGAAGTAGCTAAAAAATTATTAGAAGTAATTCGACAAGATAATAATTTTAAAATAAAATACAAAGATTTTGTTTTATGGACTGGTAATTCATTTCATGTTTATTTACTACTTAACAAAAAAGTAAGCCATGATTTTTACGAAAAAAATATACATTTTAATCCAAAAAAACCAGTAGAAAGTTTTACAGGAAGATGGGTTGAAAAAATAAAAAAACAAGTTAATTTTAATGTTATAGCTGGACATGAAAAAGTTAGTAAAAATATTAACATTGACCCTTCACAAAGTCCTTCTGGCAAAATGGCTCGAGCTCCTTTCAGTTTATATGTTCGTGATCCTAAGAATATTTCAGGCATTTCAATACCATTAAAATATAAAGATTTAAGTAACAAAAACTTAATAAATGAATTAAAATCTTATACTCCTGAGAAAGTTATTAGCGAATTAAATAAATTAGCTAAAAATATACCATGAAAGCAACATATAAAATAAAAAAAATTGGTGTAGAAGCATTTAATCCTAGGGATAGTAATGTAAAAATAAGAATAGACTTTGAAAAAAATGATCAAAAAGATTTTGTAATTAAAGAATATTCTCTAAAAACATTAAATAATCCTGCAGCCTTAACAAATAGTATTATTCTTGAAATGAAGAAAAAAGATAAATTTATAGTTGAAGAAGCAAGTGATGATTTTTTACAACATATATATACACAACCTGTTAAAAATAAAGAACAAGATGAAGAAAAAATTTTATATTTTATAAATAATTTTTCTGAAAATTATAAAAAATTAAAAAATATGAAAAATGCTAATGATTATATGAAATTATATGATAAAATGAAAATTTCTAGAATGGAATTTTAATTATGAAAGTTGGAGTTTTATTTTCTGGTGGTAAAGACAGTACTTATGCAACCTATCTTGCTACAAAAGAACATGAAGTTGTTTGTTTAATCTCTATTTTTTCTAAAAACAAAGAAAGTTATATGTTTCATACAGCAAATATTGAATTAGTAAAACAACAAGCAAAGTTAATGAATATTCCAATAATAATCAAAAAAACTCAAGGAAAAAAAGAGCTTGAATTAAAAGATTTAGAAAATATAATTAAAGAGGCTATAAAAAAATATAAGATACAAGGTATTGTTACTGGAGCTGTTGCAAGTGTTTATCAATCTTCTCGCGTTCAAGATATTTGTAATAAATTAAACATAAAATGCATTAATTTTTTATGGCAAAAAAATCCAGAAGAATACTGGAATGCTTTATTAAAAAATCAATTTGAAATCATAATAACAAATGTCTCAGCAGAAGGTTTAAATGAAGAATGGTTAGGTAAAAAAATTGATTATAACTCTTTAGAAAAACTAAAAAATTTAAGCAAAAAATTTAATTTTCATATAGCTTTTGAAGGCGGAGAAGCAGAAACCTTTGTAATAAATTGTCCTTTATTCAATAAAAAAATAGAAATAATTAAAGCAGAAAAGAAATTTAAAGGAAATAATGGGATTTATAAAATTGAAAAAATTAAATTAACAAGCAAATCCTTTTAATTTTCTTTCATCTCTTTCTAATTTTTTAATCCTTTTTTTAATTTCATTAATTCTTAAAATATCTATTGGAATTTTTGTAGGTGCTACACCAAGTGGTGATATATATTTATGTCCCTGAATATATTTAACAACCTCATAAAATTCTGATTCTAAATGACCAACATGAGTATAAAAAGCAACACTTTCTAAAGTACCTTCTTTTTCAATACTTGCTTCTGGAATAATAACAATTTCATGTTTTTCATAAGGCCTTAATTCAGGACCAATATTATTTTGGTCCATCATAAAACGATACTTCAAAATTTGAGCAGCTTTTATAGTATTATCATCATATAAATGATTAATTGGAGCATAAATTAATGGTTCAATTCCAAAAGTTTTTGTTAAAACATCTTTACCTTTTATCATAAAATCTAACTGATCTTCAAGATTAATTGTTTCATTATACAAACAGAAATTTTCATGCCAAGGATCTGTTCCATCATCATGAGAACATTTACATCTTCCTAAATAACCTCTTTGACCTAATGATACTCCAAATCTTCCAAGAAGTTTTTTAACTTGTTCTATTCCTTTATCAGAAAACGTTCCTCCAATTATTGAATAAGGGCAAATAGAAATTATAAGATGTTTTCTATCTAAGTAATCAGGTAAATTTAATTCTCTATCTTGTAAATTTACATATATAGATAATATTCTTTTTTGCATTTTATTTTATAATATCTTCTAAATCTTTTGCTTTATCTATAGAAAAATTTGCAAATTCTTCTTCACCACCACTTGGATGACCCCATTTCATAAATATTATTTTAGTTCCTTTAACACCTCTTTCCAAATCACTCATTTTATCGCCTAATAAATATTCTATTTTACCATATTTTTGTAAATCCTTTATATCTTGACCTTGATCCTCTATTCCTAAAATTGGAGGTTGTCCATAAATATAATCAAAACTTACAGGAACATTAGCAATTTGTAACATTCCAGAAATAATATCAGTTCTTACTCCAGAAATAATTGCTAATTTATACCCTAAATTTTTAACCCTTTGCAATTGTTCAATTAAACCTTCAGGAATAATATTTTTTCCATATTTTTTTGCTACCATATACATTCCTATTTGAAATAAATTACTAGAAATTTGATTTTGTACTTGCTCACCATTTAATTTTATAAAATCTAAATCGTTTTCTCTATATTTAATTTTAGAATTAGATTTTAAACCAGTTAACTTTTCTACAAATTCTCGATTTATTTTATAAAATCTTTCTGGATCTGCATGTTGTTCTTTGGTTGGTAAAGCTTTTTGCAATACATTAGCTCGAAATACATTCGCTTCTTCAATCATTTCAGCTTTAACTAATGTTCCAGCAAAATCAATAACAACAATTTTATTTTTCATATCAAAATTCAATAATTTAAAATTAATAAACTTTATCTATTAAAACAGCAAAGCTTATAAATAACATCTTATAATATTAACCTATTAAAATATTACGTGATCAAAATGCGAAAAGATAATTAATTCAATGGCTTATCTTTTCTAGTTATATAAACTTTCTTTATGAAATATGTTTCGATCAATGAAAAACATATTTGTTGATGAGTACTTTTCACAAAAAAGTATGAGTAAGAGCAAAATTTGATAGATCCCGTTAATTTAGTACAATACAATAGTCTTGGCAATTAATTCCCGTTGATCCTGCGGGAGGTTGCTGCTATTTGGGTTCGATTTAACCATGCAAGTCTTAGGCTCTCTTCGGAGAGACTGGCGTAAGGCTCAGTAACACGTCGATAATCTAACTTAT
>JAZDLF010000030.1:0-8958 GCA_043802295.1 Candidatus Woesearchaeota archaeon
GTAATTCAAGAAATTGTAAATAGACCAAAATGGGTAAATGGAAATGCAATTAATATATTTTGGAAAGATGATGGGTCAACGGGTAATAATTGGAGAAATGTATTGCATTATGATGGAAGTACAACAAAAGCAGCTAAATTACATATAGTATGGAATTTACAATAAAAATTGTATTAATTTATAGTAGTAAAATATATAAATAATAAAATTTTATGTTATCATATGAAAAAGGTAGTGATATTATTACTATTTTTATTATTTATAACAGGTTGTACTAATTTAGAAAGTATTGACAATAATTTAAATGAGTTTCAACAACAGGCTTGTAACACAGCTTCTAAATATGATACATGTGATAAATTACAAGATATTAATATAGTTAGTAAAGAACAATGTTGTAAAGAATTAAGAAAATGTTGTTAATGAAAAAGAGGTTATTATTAATAATTATATTTCTATTCATTTTTGGTTGTAATAGTTATTTCACAGGTAGAGTAGTTCAACAAACTACTACTACTGAATATAGAACTGTTTTAGTAAATAGCATAGTAAACTATCTTACAAATCCTAACAATGCTATACTAAATGTTAATGAAATTAAAGATCTATTATTTGGTTATTTTTCAACACATAACAATATAATAGATCTATCTATTATAGGAACTTATTCTCATGAAAGTTTAATTGATATATATAATAAAGCTAAAGGTACTAATGTTCCAGAAGGAAAGTGGTATGATATAATAAACAGTCCTAGTACATATAAAATGGACAAGGAGACCGGAGGCTTTCATGATGGGGTATGGATGCGATCTGGTATGGGATATGGCTATGGTTGTTGGCCACAGTTAGGAGTATGCTCACCAGACATGGTATATATACAGCCGGGACAGACTTTATATTTTTATATGGATCCATTGAATTATGCAAGAATAAGTGAAAAAACCCTCAAGGATTATTATGAGGGTACTTATGGTTCTGGGTATCCTGCTCTGGATTACCTTATTCATAACAGACTTTATTTTATTATCATAGACTATAATCAGGCGCATGGTGCAAATCTCTATGGTACAAGAGTTATAGTTGTAGATAGAAATGGCAATGAAATTACAATATATCATGATTGTTTATTATGTGGTACAAGTAATGGTGTTTATCAAGGAGATGTTAAACTTCTTAATCACACTGATGAGAAAACTTATTTACTTGAGATACATTCATATCTTAATGAACCTGCATATTTACGAGTCAACTTCCACTAGATTTATTATATAAAACTTAAAAAAATAAATTTTTTTATAAATTTCAAATTAATGTTTAATCAGATTTATAGTATTAATAATAAATATCAAATAGTAACTTATAAATATTAATATTTCTTTATTCTATATATGAAATATAAATTTTTAGAACACAAAGCTGATGCTAAATTTCAGGCTTTTGGTAAAACATTAGAAGAAGCTTTTAGTAATGCAGCCTTAGCTATGTTTTCTTTAATGACTAATATTAAAAAAGTTAAAGGAAAAATAGAAAAAAGAATTAATGTTAAAGGATATGATAAAAAGGCTTTATTATATAATTTTTTAGAGGAATTATTATTTTTATTAGACAAAGATAGTTTTTTGTTAAGCAAAATTAAAAAAATTAAAATTAAAGATAATAAATTAGAAGCTATTGTTTTAGGAGATAAAGCTATTAACTATGAAACTCATGGTGAAGTAAAAGCTGTTACTTATAATGAGATGGAAATAAAAGAAAAACCTTATATGTTGCAGGTTGTAGTTGATATGTAAAATGAAGAAAAATTTAGGTATAAGAGTTGCTTATCAAACTTGGAAACCCGAACAATTTTATGATAATAGGTTTTATAGAACTAAGATAAATTGGAATTTATATCAATCTGCTATAGCAAAATTAAAAAGAAAACCTATAATCGGAAAATTAGAAGCATTAGTTGGAGAATCTATTGTAACTGCATATGCTTTAGAAAATGGAGCAGGATCTTATAGTAAAAAAAAGAAATTTATTGTAATACATGCTATTGATAAGAAAAAAGCAAATAAATGTGCATTGGAATTAGGTTTACCTTTAATAATAAAATGAAAGAAAATTTAAAAAAATTAAATGATTATGAATTTGAATTAAACAAGCAGGGTTCTATGAAAGTTCCTGCTAAGTTTTTTATTTCTGAAAGATTATTAAAAGATGTTGAAGAAAATGCAATTAAACAATTAGTAAATGTTGCAACACTAAAAGGCATTCAAAAATATGCACTAGCAATGCCTGATATACATTCTGGATATGGTTTTCCAATTGGAGGCGTTGCTGCTTTTGATGTTGATGAAGGAATAATTAGTCCTGGTGGTGTTGGTTATGATATAAATTGTGGTGTAAGAATGTTAACAACAAATATTTCTGTGCAAGAATTTTTAAAAAAAAGAACTGAGGTAATAAATGAAATTTACAAGAACGTGCCGTCTGGTGTTGGGAGTAAAGGTAAAATAAAAGTTAGTAGAGATATTCTTGGAGAGGTCATTCAAAAAGGCGCTAAATGGGCTGTTGATAATGGTTATGGTATTAAAGAAGATTTACAAAGAATTGAAGAATATGGTTATATGAGGGGAGCTCTTTTTAGTGATATAAGTAGTAAAGCTATTGAGAGAGGTATGCCTCAACTTGGTTCTTTAGGTGCAGGTAATCATTTTTTAGAAATTCAACAAGTTGAACAAATATTTAATGGAAAAATAAGTGATACATTTGGAATTAATAAAGAAAATGTTACTATTATGATACATTGTGGTTCTAGAGGATTAGGACATCAAGTTGCTAGTGATTATATCAAATTAATGGAAGATAAATATGGCTTTAAAGATTTACCTGATAGAGAATTAATTAATGCTCCTGTTAATTCTGATTTAGGAAAAAAATATTATGGTGCTATGATTGGAAGTGTTAATTTTGCATTTGCTAATAGACAAATGATAATGCATTGGATAAGAGAATCTTTTGATAAAATATTTGGTAAAAGTAAATTAAATTTGATTTATGATGTTTGTCATAATGTGGCTAAAATTGAGAAACATATTATTGATAATAATTTAAAAGAAGTTTGTGTTCATAGAAAAGGAGCTTCAAGAAGTTTTGGACCAGGTAGAGATGAAATACCAGAAATTTATAGAAGTATTGGGCAACCAGTTATTATTCCCGGTAGTATGGGAACAGCTTCATATTTATTGGTTGGAACTAAAAAAGCTGAAGAAATATCATTTGGGAGTACTGCTCATGGAGCTGGTCGTGTAAGTTCAAGAAGTGCTGCTTTAAGAACTTTAAGAGGAGAAAATATTAGAAATGAATTAAGTAAAAAGGGTATTGAAGTTAAAGCTGGTTCTTGGAAATCAATTGCTGAAGAAGCACCACAAGTTTATAAGGACGTAGATGAAGTTGTTAGAGTTTCACATGAAATTGGTATTGGAAATTTAGTTGTTAAGGTTAAACCATTAGGTGTTATAAAAGGATGAGTTTTTGAATTGATTTTTGACTGATCAATTATCAACTAGTTTTTCTAAAGCATTTTGTGCATACATTTTAATATCACCCTTAAGTTTATATTGTGGATCATCTAGTTCTTCTTTTGTGAACCATCTACAACCATCACTTTTCTCTAATCCCAAAAGAATGAGTTTATCTGTATTAGCTCTTGCAAAATAAACCAAAGTTACATGTTCATGAGAGTCATTAATTTTATGTCTATTCATAAAATGTGCGGGAATTAATTCCTTATAATCATCTCTTTCAGTCAGTGAATAAGAATCATCATGATATAATTGAACTTCTAATCCCACTTCTTCTTCAACTTCACGAAGTGCCGCTTTATTGGGGTCTTCATCTAATTCAATATGCCCTCCAACACTTAGCCAAATTCTATATTTATCATGTTTCCTCAATAAAACTTTATTTTTATAAACAACAAAAACCTCTACAGTAAAATCAATTTTATCATGAATATGTGGCATAGAAACTAAAAAGTATAACTTTATTATAAAGATAATGGTTTTATTTTGTAACTAGAAACAAACGAACACGGTCCCGCGTTATACTGTCGATCGCTCGCTCCATCGTTCGCCTTGCAGGCTCGCCAGGACTTAGGCTCAATTTTTGAGAAAATGGTTTTTTGTAGACTTTTTAATAAAATAATTTTATTAATTTAGTCTTAGTCTTTAGTATAGAAATCTTTTTAAATATACAAACTTTTAAATTTTTTAAAGAGATGATTAAATGATAAAGATAATAAAGAATTTTATTAAAAGAATTTTAAGTGAGCTATTTAAAAAAAGAGGGCATATTAAATTAGGTATATATGGACCTCCTAATTCTGGAAAAACAACTTTAGCAAATAGAATTTGTAAGGATTGGTTAGGAGAAGAAATGGGTGCTGTTTCTAAAGTACCTCATGAAACAAGAGAAGTACAAGTTAAAGAAAAAATAACTATAAAATATAAAAATAAAGAGTTATCATTTAAATTGATAGATACTCCTGGAATAACTACTAAAATAGATTATGAAGATTTTCTAAAATATAAGATAAGTGAAAAAAAGGCTAAAGAAAGAGCTAAAGAAGCTACAAGAGGGATTATAGAAGCTATAAAATGGTTAGAAGATATGGATTGTGTTATTGTTGTGTTAGATGCTACTGAAAATCCATATTCACAAGTTAATATTACTATAATTGGTAATTTAGCAGCTAGAAAAATACCAGTACTAATCGTTGCTAATAAAATTGATCTAAAAAAAGCTAAAATAAAAAAAGTAGAAGCTGCATTTCCTCAATATGATGTTGTAGGAGTCTCAGCTGAATATGGTAATAATATTGAAGAGTTTTATGAATCATTATATAGGTTGGTGAAATAAAAAATGTTAACATTACAATTTATTCCTTACAATGAAATTGAAGATTTGAACTCAAATCAAAGAATAAGAAAATTATTGAGATTGGTTAAAGATGAAAAAATTGTTTTAATGCAAGGCCGTTTAAAACCTGAAGAAGAAACTAGTTTAATTGAAACTACAATGGGTGGTATAAATAAAATGTTTAAGGGTATAGAAATGTGTACTATTTATCCTGAAGAAAAAGGTGTAGAAATATTAAATAAATTAAGAAAAGGTATGGCACAATTTTTGGTTGGTCATAGGGAAGGTATTACCATAATAGGGCCAGCAAATATAATAAAAGAAATTAGAAGAGATCCAAATAAAATACAATTATTAACAACAATACCAAGTCCAAGAAAAAGTAGATCTGTTAAGAATAAAAAAAATGTAAAAAAGGTTAAAAGGAGAAGATAAATGCCCCACCAATGTGTAAGATGTGGTAAAATTCATGATGATGGTTCTAAAGACTTATTGAAGGGTTGTGATTGTGGGGGTAAATTTTTTTTATATATAAAGAAAAATGATTTAGAAGGTGCTAAAACAGCTGAGCAGATAACTATTAATTTAAGTAAAGAAGACAAAGCACAAATTGAAAAAGATGTTCTAGACTTAGTAGGAGAAAAAGAATTAGATAAGCCTGTTATATTAGATGTAGAGTCTATTAGAGTTTTAAAACCAGGCAAATTTGAGATAGATTTAGTTGATTTGTTTAGAGGAGCTCCATTGGTTTATAAATTAGAAGATGGAAAATATATAATAGATATAGCAACTACTTTTCAAACCAAAGAAAAAAGTAGGGGTGTTATATGAAAGAAGAAGTAAAAAAAGATATTCTTGATATTTTACATAATAGTTTTATTGCAATAAAAGAAAGAAATATACTACAATTACAAGAATTGAGTAATCATACATTACACGATGCTAGTATCTTTCAAGATGAAGATTCTATAAGTATAGCTGTTGTTATTTATTCTTTGTCTAAAATATTGGAGAGAACTAGATATCAAGAATATAGGAATTGGAATATATTCTACAAAATAGTTATGGAAAACCTTGAAAAAGCCCAAGAATCTCTAAAAAATAACAGTTTTGATAAGTACCAAGAACATATTAAGGATATATTAAATGTTATAGACAAATTAGATGAAAAATTTAAAAGATATATAAGTGAAGTAATTGAAAAAGCAAGAATAAGTAAAGCTTCTAGAATATATGAACATGGTATTTCTATTAGTAGAACTTCCCAATTATTAGGAATAAATGAGTGGGAATTAATGGATTATATAGGGAAAACAGGAATTGCTGATGTTGAGTTTAGTATAACTAAAAATGTTAAAGAAAGAATAAAATTTGCTAGGAGTTTGTTTAAATGAAAAGTTTGGTGTTTGATACTAGTAGTATAATAAGTCTTGCTACGAATAATTTATTATGGATTATAAGTGAATTAAAAAAGAGATATAATGGACAATTTTATCTTTGTAATAGTGTTAAAAGAGAGCTTGTTGATAACCCTTTACAATCAAAAAAATATAAATTTGAGGCTTTGACTATAATGGAACTAATTAAAAAAAGAGATTTAGAGTTATATAATGGAGATTTAAACGCTAAAAAAAATAAACTATTGGATATAGCTAATAACATTTTTAAAGCAAAAGGACAAAATATGAGTATTGTCCATGATGCTGATATGGAATCTTTGGCTTTAGCTATTGCTATAAAAGCTGATGCTTATGTTGTTGATGAAAGAACAACTAGATTATTAATTGAAGACCCTAAAAAATTAAGCGATTTATTCAACAAAAAATTGCATACGGATGTAAATTTTGACAACAAATTATTAAAAGATTTTCAAAATGAAATTGGTAATATTAATGTATTAAGATCTGCTGATTTAATGACTATAGTTTATGAAAAAGGTTTGCTTGACAAATATGTTTTTAGTGAGAATTTAAGAAAAAGTGTTTTAGAAGGTGTTTTATGGGGTGTGAAGTTAAGAGGTTGTAGTATTTCTATAGAAGAGATTGATGATATTATAAAAATGGAAGGTTTTAGAGTTTAGAAAGTTTTAAATAAAATATAATTTCTTTATTTTTCTATTGGGGTTGTAGCATAACCCGGCAGTGCGGTCGGCTCCAGTATTATATTGAAGAAACCGATTGATCCAGGTTCAAATCCTGGCAACCCCATTTTTAAAAAAAGAAAAAGAGAAAAAAAATAGTTTTAAGTTCCTTTTTAATTATCTGTTTTCCTATTTATATGGTTACTCTAAATGTATCTTATCTTTTAATAACGATAAAGCTAGTGACCAACCAACACCAATTTCTTTCTCACCAATAGCTAAATTTTTAGTTAAAGGACAACCACCACCTTCACGTATAGTCTTATAGGTATATCCATTCATACTAAGTTTATGTAAACCATCTAATAATTCTTTTTTATCTATAACCCCAACATATGCTGCTAGAGGTATAGCATCTCCAGCATGAAATAATTCATTCGTAGCGAATATGTAGGGAATATTTCTTTGTTTTGCTTTTATACTAACTATCGGACCTAAAGGACAATGATCACTTTCTATATTTTTTTCCAATTTCTCTTCAAATTGATTTATATCAAATCCTTTTACTATATCCTTGTAATTTAAATTTGTATTTCCAAAATATGAAAGATAAGTTACTTTTGATGCAAGTTCATATAATCTTTCTTTATTCCCATGTTTTTTTATCTGTTCTTTTATTGATTCAATACTTTCTTTTTTGCCTGGGAAATTAAAATCGCATATAAGACCATCGTAGTCTTTATCAAGCTCATTGATAGCATCTTCATAGTTAGTGGCTATAGTGAAATTTGCAAATTTTAAATAATCTAGACTATGATTTTTAAAGAATTTATCTTCTTTTAATTTTTTAGTATTAATATTTTCTTTTAAATATTTAATGAAATATCCTAAATCTTTATGTTTATCTTCTACAACCAGTATTTCTAATGGTTTTCTTTCAGTTTGAATTTTATTTTCCATTTTAATTTTCTCCTCCGCCTTTAAGGCTAGCGGAAAGCCTCTTTTTTGATTATTAACAATTTATTAGTTGTTACTATTTAGTAAGTATCAATTAGTATATAAATAATATGTGTCTAAAAATAGACAACTTTATATATTAATAGACTTCTCATTATTATGTGGATAAGGAGATACTAACTAGAATAGGGTTTTCAAAAGCAGAATCTATAATTTATTTAGTTGTATTAAAACTAGGTACATGTACTGTTAAAGATATATCAAAAGATTGTGGTTTTCATAGAACAAATATATATGATATTTTGGAACAATTAAGAGAAAAGGGTCTAATTACAGAACATAAATTAGGAAAAGCTTTACAATATAAAGCAGCAGATCCAGAGAATCTATATAATTTCTTAAAAGAAAAACAAATGACATTAGATCAATTAATGCCTAATCTTAAAGAACTACAAGAATTACATAAAGAAGAAGTAGAAGTATTAGTTTTTAAAGGTCCTGAAGGTATGAAATCAGCATTTAGAGATATGATTAGAACTAAAGATACAATTTATGGATTTGGTGTAAGGGGTCAAATTAGAGAACATTTACCCACATTTGCTCAACAGTTTACAAGAGATCTAAAAAATTTTGGAATTAAATATTATGGTATTTATAGTAGAGATGCAGAAAAACCTTCTTATTACACAGAAATTAGAACTGTGCCTAAAGAATTGAGTAGCCCTGTTGCTACACTAATCTATGGAGATAAAGTTCTTATTAGTATCTGGGAACCAACGATGATTGGAATAGTAATAAAATCAAAAAATGTTGCTGAAACTTATAAAAAACATTTCCAGCTTTTATGGAAAATAGCTAAACCTTCTTAAATAATTTCTCTATAGAAATCTTTATATATTAGTTTACTACTTTAAAGTACTAATATAATATATATTGTCCTTTAATAGTTAAAATCAAAATTTAGAAAAAGCTGTGCTAAATTTAAAGATATTAACTATTTATCTTAGTAGATC
>JAZDLF010000031.1:0-3684 GCA_043802295.1 Candidatus Woesearchaeota archaeon
CTATTTATTTAATAAAAAAACTCCGTTGTCAGTTGTTTTATTAATAACAGACAAATGCAATTCAAGATGTAAATATTGCCAGATATGGAATCGAAATAAAAAAGAGATGACTACTAAGCAAATATTTTCACTTATTGACGACCTTAAAGATATGGGTTGTCAAAAATTCAGTATTTTTGGTGGAGAGCCTTTATTGAGGGAGGATATAGGGGAGGTTATTAATTATGCTAAAAAAAGTGGTTTGTTTGTCTCAATGGGCTCAAATGGGTTCTTGTTAGATAAAAAAATTAATGAAATTAAAAATGTTGATATGCTGAACTTAAGCTTTGACGGACCTCAAGAAGTTCATGATCTTCATAGAATAAAAGGTGCGTATGACAAAGTAACTAATGCGATTAGAATTGCCCGGAAGAATAATATTAAAGTTATAACCCAAGCTGTAATTACAAAATATAATTTACAATGTCTTGGCTATATTCTAGAAAAAGCAAAAGAGATGGACTTTTTGGCTGGATTTCAGCCAGTAATGTATCGTCCCTTATCTGAAGGCCTAAACGATCTTATGCCTAATAAAGAAGAGTATAAAAAGACTATAAATTGGTTGATAGAACAGAAAAAAAAGACAGGCAAAGTTGCAAATTCAATAGAAGGCTTAAAACATTTATATTATATTTATGATTGGCCTAAATTTAAGAAACAAATAAAGTGTTTTGCTCCGGACTTGCATGTTTACATAGACCCCAATGGAGATGTTTATTCCTGCCTGCATGTACAGGGTCAGATAAAAAATCCCCCTAATTGCACTGAGATAGGCTTTAAAAAAGCATATAGCCAGTTAAAGAAATCCCCCTGCTATGGCTGCTGGAGTTGGTCGAATGTTGAATTTAATTTGCTATTTTCTCTAAAGCCTGAAGTAGTTTTTAATACGTTTAAAATAACGAAATAGGTTATTTAATTTAAAACCTGCAATTTGGAATGGATTGACCACTAGGCTATTTTGGATAGAACATGTCCATGGACAAACACATTTTTTATTATTAATAAAATTAAGTATGTTTTTATAGTTCTTAGAATTAAAAACCCGTTTTATGCTATAATCTACTTCTCTAAGGGAGCCAATCTTTTTATTTAAGATTTCACATGGATAAACATCTCCTATATCATCAATTACAATTATTTTTTTCCCAGCATAACATCTGATTTTCCTTTTTTTACTGATTAGTCCTTCTATTATGACCTCTTGGGTAAATTTAGTTAAATATAGAAACAATTTGGATGGTAAAGAAGTATTCCTTCCTTTAAGCATTTCTTTGTATATTTTTGTTGCGGCAATATAATCTTTTATTCCTACGTTTATTGCATTTTTAACTCTTGGATTTCCGTAAGTTAAAAGTAAAACGTAGTCATCTAATTTTAAATCGTGTTCTAGGTAATTTATGATTTGTTTAATTTTGTTTTTGTTGAAAGTTGATATAGTAATTGCTGCACTTATTATAAGATTAGGATAACCCTTTTTTAGCTTGTATAGTTTATTATATGTAGAAATGACATTGTTGAAACAACCGGCGTATCCACGGATATTATCATGATCTTTATACAATCCATCGATAGACAAACCAATCCTTAAGTATAGGTGCGGGCACTTTTTTAAGATATTTTCGACTAGCTTTTCAATCTTATTCGTTAAAATTCCATTTGTCGGGATATTAACTTGAACGATATTTGTATTTCTGTAAAATAATCCAATTATCTTGTCCAGGTCATCCCTTAGAAAAGGTTCACCCCCCGAAATTGTTAATGATTGAAGATATTTCAATTTTTTTGATATTTTATCTATTTCTTCTAAATTCAGTTCTTTTCTCTTGTTAGAGTTTATTATATTCTTCCAATTAAAACAATGTTTGCATTTAGCATTGCATTTAGATGTAACAAAAAAAATGATATTTAAAGGAGTGTTTCTATTTAGCACTATTCTGCCAAAATAGCCTTTAATTATTTTTTTTAATATATCCAAATCCATTTTTGATTGTCGATAAAAAAATTGCTGCACATATGACTATAGAGTTGATATAACTAATAAATATTGCCAAAACAGAAAGAATTTTCTTGTTTTGTTTGAATATAAAATAGTAAAATGAGAAGTATGAGCTGATAAATATAATAAGAGAGATTACCCCTAAGATAAAAAGAATCCCTCTTCCGAAAAAAGGTGAAATGCCTAGCAGGATAAAACTTAACCCTGCGAAGGCAGTTCCAACACCTAACTTTTTAGACGTCATTGCAGACTCAAATTTTTTTGTTTTAAGGAATAGCGGCCACCACTGTAAATAGGTTTTAAAGCTCTTTTTTAATCCTTTAAAGAGAGTAGGGTAATAATGACCGACTTTTAAATTCTTATTTAGATATATTTTATACTTCTTTGTCAATCTTCTACTAAATTCAACATCTTCACATTCTACACCCTTATACTTTTGATTGAATCCTTTTAAACCAATAAAAATGTTTTTTCTAATTGCGCCACAAGCAGTATTCATTGTATCAGCATAATCCAATTTAATATTAGATATTTCATGGTACCAAAGAAATGATTTATATAAGGGGAATATGCCTTTATTTTCTGGATATTGTTTATACATTCCAGTTAGGCATTTAACATTTTTATCTCTAAATGCTTTTTTAATTTCAATTAAAGAATTTTTGTCTAATATGATATCCGAATCAACAAAAAATAAAATTCTTCCCCTGGATTTTTTTGCGCCAAGGTTCCTTGCAGCTGCTGGACCCATATTTTTATTTAATCTTATCAGTTTAAAAGGATAGGTCTTAACCATATTAGCAGAGTTATCAGTTGATGCATCATCAATTACAATTACTTCATACAAATTTCTTGGATAATTTTGACTATGAATAGATTCTAAACATCTATTAATGGTTTTTTTAGCATTGTGTACTGGGATTATTATTGATATCATATTTTTTCTCCCTATCCAAATTACTCTCCACCAAACTGGGTATTATTTTTCCTTCTGGAGTTATCTCACCACCGATACAATATCTTGCTGCATCCGCATCGTAATTATACGCATTACAAATACATCCAAAACCAAGTATTAATAATTCTTTGGGCAAGGTTGATGAGGTAAACGATCTCTTAATCAGTTTTCTTGTTAAATACATAGAAATAGGTAAAGTCAAGATTTTAAATGTTTTTAAATTTACTAATTTAGGCAATGCCATTGCAATAAAATTTATTTTTGAATAAATATTTTTATTTGATTTGTAATAGCTTTCTGTATTGATATCATTTAAGTTAATGATGTCATTAATTGTTTCATAATCATTTTTGTTCCTGTTAACCAAGGTATATTGGTTATAAAAGCATCTTTTTGTGGAAATTAAATCATAGAAGATATAAAGTAATCTTTGGAATTCTAATATTTTTTTATTTGATATCTTTCCATTAGTTTGCCTTTCTAAAATATCTATAAGCTCTTCGCCTAATATTTCATTTTCTTTTTTAAAGCCTTTCCGTCCAATATGGCTGTAGGATCTGAAAAGAATAGCTTTGATAAAATTATTTTTTACTGCATAATCTAATATATTTACCATTTCATTTTCATTGACTCCTTTAACAAGAGTTGTTTCAAGCACAACAGGTACGTTTAATCTGTTTAGATTGTCTAG
>JAZDLF010000032.1:0-24994 GCA_043802295.1 Candidatus Woesearchaeota archaeon
TTATCAGAATATTCCTTAACTTTACTTTCTATATCTTTAATTGTTAAACTATCAGCCCATTTTTTATATGTATTACCAATTTCAAATTGAGCTTTAGCAGCATATTGTTCATTTAATGTATGTTTTACTATACTTTCATAATTTGTTATAGCGCCTTTATAATTAGCTTGTTCTAATAATTTTGAAGCTTCATCCATTAAATTATTAACTTGATCATCAGAAAATAATTGTAAATCAATTAAACCTTGTTTAGCTAATGTTTCTTCTGTATTTTTTATAGTTTGCAAACTTTCATTTCTAAGTTCTGCATCTTTAATTAATTGAGAAACTCCAGGAACATATAAATAACAAATTCCTAAATCTCTTCCATATTGATCTTTACCACAAGTTCCAACAGGTCTCCATTTATCTTCAACAGTATTTGTTGTAATATCTGGATCATAACCAGAACATTTTCTTATTATTCCAGTTTGAGTTAATCCTGTTGAAAATGTTCCAATTGCAGCTTGTGTTAAGCTAACATCACTATAACTTAAGCCTTGACTATTACTTAAAGTTGTTAATCTACCTGTTTCTGGAACACATTCTGCTTCTGTTTTAATGGTCTTACCTAATTGATTGCTAATATAAACATCATTCAAATAATTTATACCAAAATCACTTGTTACTTTGCCAAATCCACATTCAGTCTTCACTCCATATCTCGTGCTTCTTATTTGAACACAAACTTCTTTATATCCAGATAAAGCAATAAAATCAATATTCTCATCAGCAAATCCACCTTTTGCTAATCTTACATTATTTACAGAAACTTTATTTTTTCTAACAAATACAGTTGGTAATATATCTTTTCCATTTGTATCTCTAGCTCTTAAATAAACACTATATTGTATTTCCTCATTTTCACCAGCATATATATGATAATAAACACTATATTGACTTTCACCACCAGTTCTAATATCAGAATATATTTGTTCATCGAAGAATGCTAAAAATTGTGGAGGACTTTCAGGTTTTGTTATCTCACTAAAGAAATCTCCAGCTCCTGGAACTTTAGCATAAATAGCAGATTTACAAATTTCACTACCAATTTCTTCTAAGCTTCCTCCTGAATAAGAAGCAAAAACATTTTTAGCATAATCTTGGGTAAAATATTTTAATGTTCCAACAGAATTATCAAAACTTGTTTTAAATCCACTATACTCTTGTCCACCTTGTCCACCAAATACACCTTTACTTATTATTCCTAACAAACCGCCTTCAACATTAAATATAGCTAATCCTTCTTTCCATAAAATATCACAAATATATAAATTTCTAACTCTGTCACATATTCCAACGCTTTCTCCTTTAGTCTTAGCAACTTTTAAACATTCAGCATATCCTGTTAGAATACTTTTTATATTTTGTAATCCAGCTAATATTCCTGTTAAACAAACAGGCATTACAATTCCTTGTTTCATATTTGGTAAACATAAAGCAATACTACCAATAACACCAGTTTTAACAACATTATCAACTTGCCATTTACCACCAGCATTACATCTTGAAGCAGGGCATACAACAGGATCACATGCATTAAACAATAATTTACAATCACCAGGACTCATATAATCAACACAATTAGGTCCTTGTATTTTTGGAGCAGCTTTTTCAACACCATATTCTTTTAATTTAGTTCCAGTACCATATTTTTTAATTTTAGCTTCTTTGTTTAAAGTATTAATATTAGTTTCAACAGTTTTTAATAATTCCAAATTATTTTGTTTTCCTGTAGAAACTTTTTGTCCTAATATATCAATTACTCTATCATCTTTAGCTTCTTTTTTCATATCATTTAAAGTTCCTAATCTATTACCTGTTCCTAGTTTATCATTAGCATTATATCTTTGATAAACATATACATTTGTAATAGCTCCAGTAGAACTGTATTCAACTTGAGCATATCTAAATGCATCTATACTTATCATTTCAACTAATCCATCATTTTTACCACTATCTACTAAAGTAACTTTTTTAGCATGAGGATAATTAACACCTTCAGTAGTTTTACCAATTGTAACTTTTTTACCATCAATAGTATAATCACCTTCTTTTAATGATAAAATAGAATTACCATCTTTATTCTTTATTTCTTTACCCTCATATGTACATTTGTTATCTTTACATTTAACATATCTAATATCAATCTGGGAAACATCTTTAGAAGTTTGTGGATTAGCTACAGCATTTAATTGAGTTATATAAGCACTATATTTATCATTTTTAGAAACACCAATATCACTTAATGATCCTTCCCAATTTTTAGTAAAGAAATCGTTATTTCCAGCTTTTATTTTTTCTTTTCTATAACAATCTAAAATATCAAGATTATTTTGTCTAAAGTATACATTCTGACTCTCTGGATTACCTGTTGTTAATTTTGTGTTGTATTCCCCAGCAGAATTTCCACCACAAAGATTTAAAATATCATTTCTAGTTTCTTGAGGTATATTATTCCATTGAGTTGTTTCTTTAATACTAGTACTAATATCAGCATCAACTTTGTTCTTTATACCCTCAACTTCTTCACTTAAATATTTTTTAACATTATATTCATCAGGATTTTTTTTAGCCATCTCTTTATAATAATACAAATCTCTTTTATCATTCTCATTTAAATTTTTAAATTCTTCAGCAACAGAATACTGTTTAGATTTCAATTGATCTATAATTTTTTCAGAATCCGCAACTTCTTTATCAACTTCTTTAGAATATTTAAACACATATTCTTCGTAACTTAATTTTGATTCATCTTTATTTCTTTGTTCATATCTTTCTCTCCAACTACCCATGACTTTTTGTCTTGCAGCAGCATTAGAACCAAACATACCACTTAAAAAATTCTTAGCCCAGACAAAAGCAAAAGTAGCATAACAAAATTTAATCCATGCATTATGTAATTTTTCTAAATTTATGATTATTTTATCTAAATCTTTTATTAAATCTTCTGTTTTGTTTATTTCTTCTTCTAAAGATCCAGAAAATAAAGGTAATCCAATAGCTCTTTTTTCTATTGGTATATGAACATTAAATGGAGATTCGCTCAATGCTTTTTCTTCATTAGGGACTATTGATATCCAAACTTCTCTTTTCATATCAATTGTCTTTAAAGTTAATCTTAAAGTTCTTTTAGTACTATCATATTGAATATTAATACTACTCCCAACCCTAATAGTCTTAACATCACCTGGTTGTCCACCTTTATGATAAGATTTGATTATAACATTATCGCCATTAATTGTATCAACTTTCCATATCCAATCACTATCCTGATTTATTATTATATCCCCTACTTCACAAACATTTTTTTCTTTTATAGTTGGAGAATCTTTTTTACAAACATCAACAGGAAGATCTTTATCATTCTTTGCTTCAAAGTATGCTTTTGGTCTATTAGTAGTTTTATCTTGTAAATTATTTTGAGTAAACTCATCTATTCTAACACTAATTAAATTACCATTATCTTCTAATTGTAAAGTTTTGCTATCAAGATCTAATTTTAAAGAACTAATTTCATTGTTTATCATAAATTGGTTAGATTTAACAAAATTAGTATTAGCATAACTTGTTATTAATTCATCATAAGCTTGTAATGCTCTAGTATTATCACCCATACTTTTATAGATTTTAGCAATTTCAAACTGAGACTTAGCTTTTAATTCATCTGGATCTTGAGCATTTAATAATAACACTTTAACTTTTTGATAAGCATCTATAGCATTTTGATAATAACTACTTGATATTATATTTTTACTACCTCCATATCCATAAGTTCCTAAAAATGTTTCAATATCATTTATTTTTTCAAAATAATTTGCACTATAATCTTGTTTTAACATATTATTTAGTGTATCAATACTTTCTTGATTACTAATTGTTTTTTTAACTTCATATGGTTGTCCAATTGTTGTGTCCATTTCGTATGATGATCCAATCCATTCTTCTTTTAAATCACCATACTCATTAGAAGTCCATGTTTTAGTAAGTGTAACTGTTTTTTCATCATTTTTCCCTTCAATAACATTACTAGAAACAACATTTAACTCAAGTTCACCAAAACCTTCAATATTTCTAACAATGTATTGATTAGATTTACTTGAACTTTTAATTTTTTCAGAATAATCATCACGTATTTTTAATAATAAAGCCTTAGCAGATTCTCTATCAGAACTACTATAACTAGAAGATTTAACAACATCTTTTAATTTTTCAACAAGATCACCATAATCTCCTTTTAATTTAGCTTCATTATATTCATAAACTAAGCTATCTAATTGTTTTGATACTATAGTTGCTGTAGGTGAAGGTTCTTTACTAGCTTCTACTTTAGTAGTCCCTTTAATTTTATTATTTAAGAAATTTATTAATCCATCTTTTGTTAATATAAATTTTTCACCATTAATATTTCTTAATTCAGCAGAAATTTTATCATCTAAAATATTTATTTTATCAACTCTCCATTGAGATCCACTATACAAAGTAGCTCCTTCTTTTAAGACAGTTCTGATATATTTATCACCAGTAAATATAGAAGCTTTAACAACATTAGTTGTTCCTCTAATTTCATTTACTTTTATTTGATATCCACTAAATAGTCTTCCAAGATTACCAAGGTCTGATAATCCACTAGATCTATAAGTTTTTATAAAACCAGAGCTACTTCCAGTGTTAACAGTAATAGAATCAACTTTAGTTAATGAATCATCATAAATAACAAATGTTGCATCTTTGTCTCTAACCTGACTTGCTCTTATATAACCACCAAAAAATTTATGTCTATCAGTACTTTGCATCCATTCTTGTTCTGTTTGTTCTTGTAAAACATCTTGATGCTCTCCAACATTCAAACCTTCTGAAACAGAGAATTCAATTCTTGCTAATAACTCAATATTTATTTCATCAGGAACATCTTCTTCTTTTGGAATTCTTCTTATTGGTACCACTAAATAACCTAAATTATCATAAGATGCAACTCCTTTAGGTGCATAATATCTTGGAGTTCCAATTTTCACTTCTTTTTTACTTGTGCTAGTACTTGGTTTTGTAGAAACACTAATATTTACTTTTTTTGTTGCATTAGTTTTAATAGTTCCTTTTTGTTTTAATGGTCCTGTTGTTACATTATAAGAAATAATGTTAACATTTTTTATTTTTGGAATTGTAATAGCAGGATTAGTAGGGACTCCTTGTAATAAAATTTGAACATTAACATCTTGTTCTTCTATTAAAGAACTTTTCAAAACTTTAGGGAAATAATCTACAGCTTCAACTATTATCTCTTCTCCAATAATAGTTTCAGGAGTTTCAATATTATTATATGAATAAGTAGCATTAAAAACTTCAGCATAAGCAACAGGCAAACTAACAAAAAGCAAAATACAAAATAATGCTATTATATTTTTATACATTTCTAAACTCCGGTGATTTTATATTTTTATTTTTGCTATTATCTAAAATATTTTTATAAACTTGATTTAGTTCAGTAAATGTAGTTGGTATTTTTTCAAAAGGTGAATATATTACCAATGTATTTGAATTAACCAAATCATTTCTATCAACAGTAAAATCAAATTCAGCACCTCCAGCAATAATTTGATCTAAAGTTGTTCCTTGAATATTTGTTTCAGTACATTCTTTTTCAGTCATACCTATTAATCCTAATACACCACTTTTAGGTTTATCAAAACAATATGGTATTGATTGATCACCAATTTTTATTCCATTTTCATTTTCATACATTGTATATACTTTAACATAATAATCTCCAGCGCTTAAGCTAATTGTATTCATATCAGGATAAACAACACTAGCACTATAATCTCTATCTTTACTTTCAAATGTTATCATAACTTTTTCTTTTTGACCTATTGCCAATAAATTATTATCTCTAATCAATTTAACATCTATTTTTTTAGTATAAATTGGTTCTAATATTATTGATAGTTCTTGTTCTACATTGCTAGAAACCATAACTTTTTCTTTTATATATCCCTGTTTTTCAGCTATAACAAATCCATTCATACATTGTGGGAATTTTTCTTTTAAATAGATATTACCATTTTCTATTTTTGTTTTTCCTATTGCACACGTACTAGTAAAACAATTATATGAAATATCAACATCTCTTAATGGTACCATATTTCCTAAAACATCATAACTTAAAACATATATTGTCATATCTGTTAATTTATTTTTACATATTTTACTTTCACTGGTATAATCTTGATCAACAACAAATCTATTTTCTCTTGGTTGATTATGGTTTATTACAACTTGAGTTGCAAATTGGAATGATCCTTTATCATCGCTTAAACTTATTAAAACAGGATATTTAATATCATAAATAAAATGATAATTATTTAAACAAAATAAACTCATTAAAAATCCAGTAACTCCACTTTCAGACGTATAAGAACTTCCTTTTAAAATTTCATCGCTTGGTTCTATATCAATTGCAAAAGGCCAGTCTTTATTATATGCAAAATTAACACTAACTTCATTATTATCTAAACCAGTATCTTTTAAAACATAATATTCATGATCCTGATTAACAGCATAATTAGTACCTTCAATTTTATAATAAGGGATATTTGTTTCTAAAATGCTTTTAAAATCTTCAATTACTTTTGTTTTAGCCCATGTTTTAGGTACACAATTAAAATCAATTCCATTATATGGAATTTCTTTATACACAGTCATAAAATCCAAAGTTTTTTTCTCTAAGAAATATTCACTATTTTCTTTATCTTGTATTTTCTTAGCTATATTATATAATTTACCCAAACTACTATCTTTATTTACATAAAATTCATCTAGATTAAATATAAAATCTTCTTTAGATATAGTCATAGGCATATTAACATCTATTAAAATTCCATTATCACCAATTTCAGTCTGAGTATCTATTTTATTATAAACTATATTAAAATCTGGGAATAAATAAAAATGATTTAAGCAATTTTCTAAATTTTTATTGATATAAACACTAATTTGTTTTCCCATGTCATCCAAACTTGGAATTTGATTTTTTTGAATCCCATTACCACTTTCATAATACCAATATATAGTTCTTGAGGTTCCTCTTGAAAATAGTTGTAATTGATTAGAAAATATATTTGCTAAACTTATTGGCACATCATCATTTGGTAAATCAACATAACCACCTTGACTACTTATTCTATCTATAGCTTCTTGACTTATTTCATCTATACAAGAATCAACATAATTTTTTATAGGTTCTATTTGTTTTGGTACTGTTACAGTTGTAATAATTTGTTCTCTTCTAAATAAATTAGCTATATCATCTCTAAAATATATTACTATGACAACACCAGCTACTATTAAAATACCAATAATAACAAATAAAGTTACTGCGCCTCTTTTCATTTTACCATCACTATTTTACTTCCTCCAAGTTTTCTAACTTTCACTACTTTTTTCTTTTCTAAATCAGCAATGATATCAGAAACAGTTGTATTTTTTATTTCATAAAATCGAGCAATTAAGCTAAAGTTAACTAAGTTATCCCTCTTTTTTATAAATTCTATCAACTCTTTTTCTGTTGGTATCAAAAATAACGCCCTTTTAAACCTCTTTAAAGTCTTTAAAGATTATTTTAACCTTATTTTATGTTTATCAATGTTTTCAAAACTTTAAAGTTAAATTATTATAATAAAGAATTAATATATAAAGTTTTTGATATGGGCCCGGCCAGGATCGAACTGGCGACCTCCACCATGTCGAGGTGACGTCATAACCACTAGACTACGAGCCCAAGTTTTAGGTTAATTATTTTTTCTCATATCTATTGTTGTCTCTACCATAATGTTTTTCTTTCATCATTTTGTCCCAAAATTTTTCCAAATCAATTTTTTCACGATTAGCTATACAAATATTAGTAAATATAACATCTACAAGCTCATCACCTAAATTCTTTTCAGTATCTACTCTTTTCTTTTTATCTCCATAAAGATGATTAAGTTCTCTTGCAACCTCTCCAATTTCTTCTGCTAGCCTTGCAAACATTGATAATGGTTCCCAATAAGGTTTTTTAAATTGTTGAGCCCATTTATCTACTTCTTCTTGTAAATTTTTTAGTGTCATATTTAAATAGTATCTAAAGAATTTATAAAGATTATTGTATTAAAAAAGCCTCGGGAGAGATTTGCACTCCCGGCCTATAGAGCAATTCTTTTAAAATTTCTGCTCACTCGCTCAGTTACAAGGCAGCTGAGCAAATCTTATGATTTTTCGCTCTGCTAGCTGAGCTACCGAGGCATAGTCCTTAAAAGTCTAGAATTCTTTAAAAAAGTTTCTATAATAACTTTGTTATACTAAATTTTACTTCATCTATCACTTCTTCAAGAGATTTTTGATTGGTATCGAACCTAATTACTGGAATACCTATATTCTCAACATCAAAAATCTCTCTATCAAATGATTCTTTTAATAATTCTAAAATTTTTGTTCTATCATGTAATTGTTTTTTCTTATTATTTCTTTGAGAAGAAATCTCCGGTGTCACCTCAAGATAAAAAAATAAACTTGGATAATTGAATGATTGTTTAAGTATAAATTTTAAATGAGGTTTTATCATATTTGAAAGTATATTTGGGAGATAAACACTAGAGTAACATATAGTGTCTATGATTGGATCTCTATCCGAAATTAAAATTAGTGAAGAATTTTTTGCTTTCTCTTCAAGATAATAAGGAAACAAATGTAAAAAGTACATTAAGCCAGTAAGAAGTCTTAAATTATTGTTTTCACCAAATTTAACAAATTTATTTAAAGATTGACCTAAATAATATGAAAATCTTGAATAATTATTTTGGCAACTGGTTAAATGAATTGTATTTATTCTTTCAATTTTATTAAGATATTTAACTATAGAAGTTTTTCCAGTATTATCTATACCAACAATTGAAATTTTATGCATAAAGACCTAGATTGAGCACGATTTTTAAATTTTATTGTTTTGTATATTCTATAAACCCAAGCTATCTCTTAAAATCTCTTTAGATCTTTCTACGTCTTTTAATTCAATAACATTTCTTAATTCCATTCTAGCACTTGCTTTAGCTAATCTAACTAAACTAACACTTAATTTATGGTTTATATCTAACAAACATTTATACTGTTTTTTCTTTAAATCATTAATATATTCTTCTAATTGATCTTCATAATTTTTATTTATGCTAACATCATAAATATTATCAGCATATTTTATATAATTTTTAACAAAATTAATATCACTATCATTCATTTTTTTATCAATAAAACCAACTTTCTTTGGTATTTTCTTTAATCCAATTCTATCAACTTCACTTATTAGATAAACTAAATGAAATTTGCTTAATAAAAAAGGGTCAAGTGGTATTTGTTTTTTCATCTGTTCAAAAGTTCTTGCAAATTTTCCTCCAACAGGAACAGCAGTTGCTAAAACTCTAATATTTGCATCATACCTATACTTAAATTCACCTTTTTCTTGTATAACATAACCTTTATCCATAGCTCCATATAAATTAGATTTTTCAAGTTTTGTCATCATATTCATATTTTCTAATGCAAATAACCCATTATGAACAAAAGGTAATAATCCTTTATACAGCTCTTTTCCAGAAAAAGCAACACTTCCTGTATAAGGTATATTTCCACCTTTGTAAAAACTAGAAATTGGAGTTATATTTGAAATTTGATCTAGAAATTCTTTTCCAATTAAACCAGCATCACCAACAATTACTATATGTACATTTTCTCTAGAAAATAATTGTAAAATTACTCCAGCTTTTAAATAATCTATCCCAGCTAATTCAGGTGCTAAATATTCTTTTAATCTATCAAAGAAATTATTGGAAACTCTTTTAAAATGTTCAACTTGTCCTTTAACTTTAAGTTTGTTATTAACATATTCTATAAAATTACTCAAACTTTCATCATTACTATGGACTTGTATGTATTCACCATCTTCAAAAATAGAAATTCCAAAAGTTCTTAATGTAAACCATACTTTTCTTTGTTTTATAAGTTTACTTAATTTTTCATACTCTTCTAAGTCTCTTATGCTATCTAAAAGATATTTATCACTTTCTGAAAGAGGTAATAGACTATTAAAAAAAGTTTTCACACCCATTTTTACTCTTATAAGGATAGAATTACTTTAAATATATTAATTTATCCGCTCTAAAATACGTATTTCACATAATATAATTGGATATATCTTTTTGATTACACCTTTCAAATCCTTTTGAATCTTATTTGATATTATATTTTGTATTAACACATTAAAATCATTTTTAGAGCTTATATCATTAAAATATTCTCTTGCTTTATGTTTTAATGACGCTAAAATAGATCTTTTTGTTTGTGTTTTAGTTAATAAAAAAGGTTTAATTCTAAACTTAATTTTATCTTTACTTTCACAAATAAATGAATCTTCTATCTTATCTTTAGACCTTCTCATTACTCTTTTTAAATGAGATTGGCTAAGTTCATAACCAACAATATGTGCTATAGCACTTTCTCCTTTAATTTCGTTTATTTTAAAAACAGCATTTATACTTTGTTTTTTAGGATCATTAAATAAAGTACTTAAATTAACAATAATTTTCCTTCCAATTAAATCTTTAACTTCACTACCTAAAGATTCACCTATTTTAAGGTTATTAAAATTCTCATTAGTATATATTGAAAACCATTTCTTTTTCTTCTTCTTGATTTCTTTAGTTTTAGCCATCTTCAAAAAACCTTAAGTATTACTTATAAAACTTTCTATTTAATCTCCTCTTCAATTGCAATTTTACCTAATATCTTTTCAGCTGTTTTTATAAATTCTTCTTCTTTTTCCTGTAAAATTAAACAACCACCAGCTCCTTTATGACCCCCACCAATTCCACCAGTAACTTTTAGAATATCATTTATTATTTCCCTCACATCTATATTACTATTTCCACATATTCTAGCACTAACTTTTGTATCTTCTTCTAAAGTATGGGCCAATGCTAAAATTATTGTTCCATTAACATATAAATTAGATTTAGAAATAATAGAAGCCAATGTTCCTATTAAAGTATCTCTAATATTATCCTCAGCATTTATTATAATATAACCTTTTTTCTCAATAATATCTCCTGTATTTCTATGAGAATAAAACCAATTTAGTGAATTTATTATTTCTTTTTTATAATCTATTAACAAATTAATAGCTTTAGCTTTAATACCTGCATTTTCTAAACATGTACCTATTCCTAATGAAGGTTTGTTTAATCTTCCACATGCATTTAATAAAGTTGCAAACTCTCTAGCATCTTTAGTTGGATTTTCTTCTTCTTCATTTGTTAATAAATAAATAGGCCCTAAAACATCTTCTGGTTTATCTTCACTTCCTAATCTTCTTAAAATAATACCAGTAACCAATTTTTTAGTATCATCTTGGTTTAGATGTATTAATTTTTTATATTTACCATTTTCCTTAAGTTCAATACCAATTTCCTCTAAAAATCTTATAGCACCTCTTTCATTACCTGTAACACCAGGAACATAAGGATCAGTACTATATTCTAAAACTTTATGTATAGGTTTTGTCTGCACTCCAAACATTCTTAATCCATCTTTAACTTCTATTTTTCTTGATTGAATAGCATCTTTTAAAACCTCATTGTTTAAACCAACAAAACCTTTACTTTCTTGCATATCACCTATAGCACCAATTACAGCTAAATAAGCTAAATCTTTATTTCTTTCATTTAATTTTCTAACAAAGAAATAAACAACTCCTGCTCCAGACAATTCTATATCGCCATCAATATTATATAAATGTGGATTAACATGAATTAAATTAGTTTTAACATCTTCTGGTTTATGATGATCTAAAACAAAAATAGTTTTGCTATTCAAAGTTTTTTCAATCATATCCAAGTTACCAGAACCTAAATCAACAAAAAATATTGTAGAGTATTCTTCTTTTTTTAATTCATCTAATATATTTTGATCAACTTGTTTAATTATAGAGACATTAAATTTAATATTTTCTCTCTTTAAAGCGCTTATCAATATAGAAGTACTTGATATTCCATCAGCATCTAAATGTCCTATTATTCTAACAGTTCTTTTTTCTAGATTATTAAATTCTTTAACAGCATTTTCTACAGATTCTAAAAATTCCATTTTATCATTCTAATAACAAGCCAATTTTATCTTTATCATATTTCCAATCTTTAGGTAATTTACCTGTTCCTTTATAGTAACTAACTAGTCTATTTATTTTAGAAATTGTTAATTGTAATCCTCTTAAAGCTGGTTTATCTTGTTTATTTTTTTCTAAATGTTTTAATATTTTAATTTGTCTTTTAATTAAAGCCATTAAATCTTCAGGTAATTTAGATTGTAAACTATTTTCTTGTAATATTTTATTTATTTTTTTACCTACTAAAAATCTAACGTCTGGAACTCCATATGTATCTCTTAATATAATTCCAATTTCACTGGTTGTTTTTCCTGTTTTAGCTAGTTTTATGACTAATTGTTCTATTTCTTTTTTGTCATATCTTATCCAATTTGGTTTAGTCTTTTTTACTGGTTTTGTACTTCCAGATTTTCCTTTTTTCTTTGAATACATTCTTGCCATTTTTAAATCCTCGAGAGTCCAGAATTAGTACCCTCCGGTATAAAGTTGTTTTAAACTACTTTATCCCTTGATAATTCAAAATAATGAAAATGTTAATTTATAAAGTTAACTATTTCTTGTAAACTATATCTCCAGGTCTTACTTTATCATTAACTCTTATACCTACAGAATTTCCTTTTTTAGCTTCTTTTACTAATTTATTATCTATTTGCATTGATTCAACAACAAATTCCATATCTGTAGTAAAACCTTTTATATGAATTGTATCACCAGCTTTTAAATTTCCTTCTAACTTAATACCAGCTACAACTGGTTTTGCAAAAAAGGTGAATACAATACCTATTCGTTTTTCATCCATGGTTAAATCCCCCTTGATATTAAAGTATGAGAACTAATATATAAAATTTAGTATTAAAATAGCCCCACCAGGATTCGAACCTGGGTCGCAAGCCCCAAAAGCTCGCATGCTTGGCCGCTACACCATGGGGCTGTAATAAAGTGTAACAATCAAAAAAAGTCAATCTTAATTTAAATAACTTTCTTTTTATAAAACAAAACATAGAATATAGCTAAAAAAGCAATTGCAGTTAATATAATAGGTAATAACTCATTCATTTTTTCTTTTATACCTTCCTCTTTGTTCAACTTTTTTTAATCTTTCAATAGTCTCATTATAGTTTGCACTTTTTTTATAACCTTTTAAAATAGAGTTAAAACATTCTTCAAAAACTTTATAGTGTTTACTTTCTAAAGCCTGTTTTAGCAAATGTAAATCAACAGCTTTATCTTCTATTCTTAAAGAACTAAAACCTAATCCAAAATCAATAAAATAAACTTTATCCTCTTTTAATATCATATTACTAGTTGTCAAATCTCCATGAATTATATTTTTATCATGTAAAATTGCAATTTGCTCTCCAATTTGTTTACATAATTTTTCTCTTTCTTTTTTTTTAAGATTATCTAATATATTCTTAATTAGTTTACCTTGTATATATTCCATCTCTATTTTCATGGTTTTATCATTTACACTTATTATTTTAGGGACATTTATGTCAGAATTTTGCATTAATTTACTTTCAGATCTTGTTCTATATTTTCTTAGTTTCTCATCAATAGCATCAATTCTATAATTCTTTTTAATCCTCTCTTTTACTAATTTATTATTTTCTATATACAAAATTGCTTCAGCCCCTCTACCTATTATTTTCATATTTATAAAAATCCAAAAAGCATTTATATAACTTATGTTAGAAAAAGGGCATGACAATTTATGATATGTTTGACTTAAATAAGGATAGTCTTGAAGAATTAGTAGATTTAACATTAAAGTTTTCTAGAGAAACAAAAGGAATAAAAGAAAATGAGTCCAGAGTTAAAAGAGAATTAAGATCAAAGATTGAAGAAGGAAAATATAATTATCCTATAGCTAAATTAGGTCAGCATATAATTGGTTATATATTATACAAAGAAAGATTATATAGACCCGGGGACCATAAAAGATTTAAGGTTGCTAATATAATAGACCACTACGTAACAAATAAATATCGTTATAATCTTGTTGGTTCATTTTTATTAGAATATGCCTTAAAATATTTAAAATTAAAAAGTTATAAATTTGCTTTTATATCAATCGAAAGTGAAAATGAAAAAATAAAAGGAATTAAATCTTTTGGATTTGAACCAATAGGAGAAAAAATTGGGTACACTATATTAAGAAAAAAATTTTAAAATGGAAAGTTTAAAAGAATATTTAGCATCTAAGGGAAAAATAAAAGTATTATATGAAAATCATAAAAAAGCTTCAATAGAGTTAACTATTGAAAAACATAGTTTTTTAATAATTAAATATGAATCTACTAAAGGCAAAACTGTATATGGATTAGGTAAATTCATTCCAGCAGGAAAATTAGGCAGATTGATAAAACATTTTTCTTTAGAAAGCCAAGTTTTTGATAGTGAAGAGCAATTAAAAAAAGAAATTGAAAAAATTGTAAAACCTTCAGAAGATAAATTTAATCTAAAAAATTATATCAATAATTCTATGGAACATATTATTTAAATTTTAAAACCTTTTACTTTACCAAATCTTTTCATCATTTTTTCAGGATCTTTTCCTTTCATTAATTTCATTAATTTTTTACTTTGTTTATATTGTTTTAATAATTCTCTAACTTCATGTGTACTTGTTCCTGAACCTTTAGCAATTCTTTCAGCTCTTTTACCATCTATAATTTCAGGATCTTCAAGTTCTTGTTTTGTCATACTTTGCAATATAAATTTCCATTTTTTTAGCTTATCTTCCTGAACACTCAACATTTCTTTTGGTATTTTTACACTTCCCATTCCAGGAATCATATCAAATATTTTGCTTAAAGGACCCATTTTATTCATTGATTCCATTTGTTCATATAAATCTAACAAATTAAATTCCCCTTTCAATAACTTTTTACCCAAATCTTTAGCTTGTTCTTCAGAAATAGCCCCTTTACTTTTTTCAAGTAAAGCCTCTAAATCACCCATTCCTAATAATCTACCAACAAAACCTTTTGGATTAAAGGTTTCTATATCATCAGAAGTTTCACCAGTTCCAATAAATTTAACTTTAGCATTTGTAACAGCTGCAGCACTTAAAGAACCACCACCTTTAGCAGTTCCATCCAATTTTGTTATTATTATTCCTGTTATTCCACAACTTTCATGGAATTTTTCAGCTTGTGTTTGAGCAGCCTGTCCAATATCAGCACTTATTATTAATAAATTTTCATCAGGTTTTATTTTTTTGTTTAAATCAGAAATTTCCTTAATTAAGTCTTTACTTAAAGCATCTCTTCCAGCAGTATCAATTATTAACAAATCAAATTTTTTAAATTCATCTTCATATTCTTCATAAATCTTTAAAGCATTTTTTTCTTTTTTATTGATAAAACAAGGAACATTTATCTTTTTACAAATCTGACTTAATTGCTCTGGTGCAGCAGGTCTATGAACATCTAAACCAAGTGCAGCTACTTTATACCCTCTATTTACATAATATTTAGCTAGTTTTCCTATTGTAGTTGTTTTACCAGATCCAAATAAACCAACCATCATTATTTTGAAAGGTTTTTTCTTCTCAATCTTTATTTCAGCCTTTTCTTCACCTAAAAACTTAACTAATTCTTCATAAACAACCTTAACAACATGTTCTCTTAATGGAATAGCTTTAGGTGGTTTTTCCTCTAAAGCTCTTTTTTTAATACTTTTAGTTAAATCTAAAACTAATTTAACATTAACATCAGCGCTCAAAAGGGCTCGTTGAATGTCTTTAACTAATTCATCTATTAATTTCTCATCTACAAATATAGATCTAGCTATCTTTTGTAGTGTATTCTTTAATGATTCTCCTAGTTTATCTAATACCATATAATCATTCAAGAAAATGAACTATTTATAAATTTTGGTATTTATTAATAGAACACCTAAATTTTGAAGAAGTCATAACATATCACAAAGCCACCTATTTGCATATAAGAAAAATTATAACCCTTTTTTTGCATTCTTCTCTTCAATCTCCATTCATGAGTATAAGCTTTTAACTGTCCAATAAGACTTCTGGCAGATGGACTAAAAGGAGATCCTTTTACAATTCTTGTAGCAATGGGTTTTATATCTTTATGTTGTTGTACTATCTCAGTCAAATTATGATCATATAGATTCACTAGTTGCCCATTTTCTAATTTTATTCCTCTAACTGCTTGAGGAATATCATCTACTGCATCATGAAGATCTGTTATTCTCATATAAGATTTTACTGTAGTTTAAATTATAAATATTTATGTAGTCTAAACTTCTTTTGATAATATAACTTTTAAGGATTATATAATAGAAGACTACAATTCCAAACTCTTAATTATTTTTTCTTTATCAAATTTCTCTAAATCATTATATTCTTGACCAGTCCCTAAATATAAAATAGGTTTTTTAGTAATAAAACTAACAGAAATAGCAGCTCCACCTTTCTCATCAACATCAGCTTTAGCTAAAATAATACCATCAATATCAATACTTTCATTAAATTCTTTAGCTTGTTCAACACAATCATTTCCAGTTATACTTTCACCAACAAATATCTTCAAATCAGGTTTAGAAACTCTAACAATTTTCTTCATTTCATCAATTAAATTCTTATTAGAATGCATTCTACCAGCAGTATCTATTAAAACAACATCAATATCTTTAGCTTTTGCATGCTCTATTGCATCAAAAGCAACAGCAGCAGGATCACTTTTATAATTATGTTTTATAACTTTAACACCTAATATATTTCCATGTTCTTCTAATTGTTCAATAGAAGCAGCTCTAAATGTATCAGCAGCAGCTAACACACATTTTAACTTATTATTTTGGCATAATTTAGCAAATTTAGCAATAGTGGTTGTTTTACCAGATCCATTTATACCAACAAAAGCAATAACATAAGGTTTTTTCTTTTTAACTTCCTTAACTAAATCAAAATCACTATCAACAAATAAGCTTTCAATGCTTTCTTTTAAACTTGATCTAATTTCATCTAAAACCTTACCATGTCTAATAGGTTTTTCAACCAATTTTTCTCTTAAACTTTTTTTAATTTGTTCAATAACCTCAACAGCAACATTATTTTCTAATAAAACTAACTCTAATTCCCAAAATAACTCATTAAATTTATCCTCAGAAATCTTAGTTGTTGTTATTTTTTCTTTTAATTTTGCAAAAAATCCCTTTTTCTCTACTTTTTCTTCAACAATCTCTTCTTTAGGCTCTTCCTTAATCTCTTCTTTGACTTCTTCTTTTACTTCTTCTTTTTCAACAGGTTTTTCTTTCTTTGTCTTAACTTTCTTCTCTTTTTTTACTTTTTCTTTAATTTCAGGTTTCTTTTCTTCAACTTTTTCTACTTTCTTTTCTTCTTTTGTAGATTCTTCTACCTCTCTAGAAAACTTACTTATTACACTTTTCAGCTTTTCCTTTAAAAATCCAAACATGGTTTTTCCTATAGAATACCTATTTATAAATATTAGCTAAAACAACAAAAAAATTTATAAGTAAGTAGTTTAACAACATCTAAACAAAGATGAAACAAACTTACACACAATATGAATTTTATGCAAGTATAATTGATAAAGTAAATTATGAAGATATACCAAAAGAACACTCTAAATCGTCAGATAGATTTAAAGCATTAAATACAATTGATTTTCTGTGTAAAGATGGAGATAATATATCAAGAGGTCGAAAGGATTTTGGTTGGGGTGTAAAGGGAAAATCTGTTTATTTAGTTGGAAATTCAATGATAATCAATTCATCAAGTGGATGTTATGATTATAGAACTAAAATTATATGTAGTGAACAACCAGATACAGATATTGTTCAAAGATATGAAAAATTCTATTGCAAAAAACCAAAAATTAGTGAAATAAATCCAAAAAATATTAAATTACCCCGAATAAATTTACAAAAAATTATAACTATTTTCAACCAAATAGTTCCTTCACAACAATAGTTCCATAAGCTCCTTTTGGCAAGCTAAATTCTAAAATACATTTAAACTTATTTTCATTTAATTCATCATTCTCATATTTATACTTAAAATTATTAATATCAACAAAAGTATTTCTTTCAGAACCTTCAACACTAATCTCTGGAAATTGTCTTATTAAAAAATCTTTACTAGTAATTCCTTCTTCTTTTAATATTTTAATATAATTCTTATCCTTAATTTCGCTTAAATAACCAATTATTGGTATTTTCTTGTCTTTACTTTTTTCAGCAACTTTATTCCAAATATAACTTTGATAAGAATGAATATAAAACAACAACATTTTTTTATTATATTTTCTTAAAGCATTTATGTAATCATTATTTTTAACATCTAATTTTAACAATTCACAAGCTTCTTTAAATTCTTTTTTTACTAGTTTCTTACCAATAATAGCATTTTCTTTATTTATTCCAAATCTTTGCTCATCAAAATAGTTCTTAATTTTAATAATCTTTAATTTTCTTTTATTATCTAAATTTCTAACAGTTATTACAAATTCATTTTCACTTAAATCACCTAAATTTATCCTCTCTTTTCCTTGTCCTAAATAGCTTAATTCAATATCTTTTAATTTTATATCATTAATTTTAGTTTTATATGTAGAAATAACCTGTTCTGTAATAGCATTTTTATCCTTATTGCCAGCAAATCCAATATTCTTAATAAGAATATTCAATTTATTAGCTATCGCTTTAATAGCATCTAGTGTATTCCAATCTTTCTTTTTTAACAAATAATAAAAATAATCTCCTTTACCAAAATCTAATTTAATCTTCTCTTTAACTATAAAATCCTCTGGTATTTGCTTTATCTTGTACATAATAAGAAAAGTTTATAAAAATAGATATAAATCTTTCTTATATGAAAATAATAATAATAATTCTAGATGGTGTTGCTGATACCATTTCTAATTCATGTTTACAAAAAGCCCATATTCCAAACCTAAATTATCTGGCTTCTCATAGTTTATGTGGTTTAATGTATCCAATTAAAAACATCGCTCCAGAATCTGGAGAAGCTCAATTTTCTATTCTAGGCCAAAACCTAAAAAACTATCCAGGACGTGGTCCTCTAGAAGCTCTAGGTTTAGGTATTGAATTACAAAAAAATCAAATTGCTTTAAGAGTTAATTTTGCAAAAATCAAAGGTAATAAAATACTAAATTTGAGAGAAAATATTCCAAATAGTTCTATAATAAAAAAACTAAACCAAATTGATAAAGATATCAAGATAGTACCCCATAATTTTTACAGAGCAGTTTTAATTGTCAATAATGCTTCTCCAAATATAAAAAATACTCATCCTAACTATATTCAATCTAATGGTATGTCTAACTCAATAAATGGCATAAAAATAAAAAAATTATGTTCAGGAGACAAAAAAACAGCTCAAAAAATAAATAATTTTATTTCAAAAGCTGAAGAAATCATGAAAAATCAAACAATTTTAATACGTGGTGCAGGTTCTAAAATTAAAAAATTGAATAATATGCAAAATTGGAGTATTATAGCTGATATGCCAATTGAGCTTGGTTTAGGTAAAATGCTTGGCATGCATATTTTATCAAGAAAAAATGAAATACAAACAATCCTAAAAACAAAATCTAACATATATGTTCAAATAAAAGGTCCTGATAAATATGCTCATCTAAAAGATTGTAAGTCAAAAATCAAAGAAATTGAAAAAATTGATAGATTATTAAAGCCAATAATTAATATAAATGATAGAATAGTCTGTATCACAGCAGATCATGCAACTCCTTGTTCAAAAGGAATCCATACAAAAGATCCTGTTCCTTTTTTAATATATAATAAACAATCAAATAACATTAAAGAATTCACTGAAAAAGAATGTAGTAAAGGTTTAATTATACAAGGAAAAGACTTGTTAAAAACTATAAATTCTACAATATAAAAGAATTTAAAAACATATAGATTAAGGTGTACTATGCCAGACGTTATAATTACCTATGAAACTTTGTACGAAATTCTAAGAAGGGAAAAATACAAAACAGAACTTCAACCTTTAGACAAAGATTTTTTTAAAAATGTCTTAAACTATTTAAGAGAAAAACAAGATATATTAGACTCTCAAAAAAACAAAGAAACTTTCTTTAATTTTACAGAAATTCAAAAAACACAAACTCAGCTTGATAATATAAAAAAAATATTAAAAGAATTATATGAAAGACGTGAGAATAAAATAATCCAAATAGCTCTATTTTCTTCAAGATCTAAAAATAAAACAGATGCTTCTATAATGTTACCAGAAGAAAAAAGCTTATATGATCATTTAAATAGAATATTTTCTAATCATAGAGATGGTATTCTGCATAATTTATTATCATATAACTTTCCAAGTTTAGCTGAAAAAGAAAAACCAAAAGATATAAAAATAGAGAAAAAAGAGCAAGAGAAAACCAAATTAATTAGGTTTTTACATTCAATACCTAAATTTATAGGTGATGATCTTAATATATATGGTCCTTTTGAAGAAGAAGATATAGGCTCATTACCATTAGATATTGCTAATCTTTTAATAAAAAAACAAAGAGCAGAGGAAATCAAAATATGAAAATACCAAAAACAATGAAAAGATATTGTAAACATTGTAAAAAACACACTGAACATGTTGTTAGTTTAGCAAAGAGAAAAGAAAGAGGAGCTTTAAAACATGGCTCTTTGCTTAGAGGTAAAAAACGTGGTCGTGGTGTTGGTTTTGGTAATAAAGGTAGATGGGGTTCTAAACCATCAAAACCTAAAATGACAGGTAAAAAATCATCAAAAAAAGCTGATTTTAGGTTTACATGCAAGGTTTGTAATAAAACCTCAACACAAAGTGCAGGGTTTAGAGCCAAAAAATTTGAGATTAAATAAAAATGAAACAAGTTTTAAAAGAACCAACAAGTAAATTCATTAAGGTAAGATGCTCTAAATGTAAAAATGAGCAAATAGTATTTGGTAAACCATCATCTAATGTAAAATGTTTGGTTTGCAGTAAGACTTTAATAGAACCAACAGGTGGAAAAGGAAAAATTAAAGCAAGAATTTTAGAGGTTCTTGAATAATATGCTTTATAAAAAAACAGATTTACCTAATGAAGGTGATTTGGTAATATGCACCGTAAAAAAAATTTTACCTACTTCTATATTCGCAACTTTAGATGAATATAAAGATCTAGAGGGAATGATTCATATCTCAGAAATTTCTCCTGGCAGAATAAGAAATATTCGTGATTTTGTACGTGAAAATAAAGTAATAGTTTGTAAAATTTTAAAAATAGATCAACAAAAAAAACAAATAGATTTATCTTTAAGACGTGTTAATCTAAATTCCAGATTAAAAAAAGAAGAAGAATATAAACAAGAACAAAAATCTGAAAAGATTTTAGAGTTAGTTGCGAAAAAATTAAAAATTTCTTTAGAAGATTTATACAAAAAAGCTGGTTATAAAATAATAGAAGAATATGGTTCATTAAATGATTGCTTTCAAGATATTTTGATAAATGGTGAACAAGCATTAAAAAATTTGAACATAGATAATGATATAACAAAAGAATTAACTATTACAATAAAAGAAAAAATTAAACCACCAGAAGTAAAAGTTAGTTCTATATTAGTTCTAAAAAGCACAAAAGAAAATGGTATTGACCTCATAAAAGATTCATTAAAAAAAGGAAGTGATTTTGCAAAAGAAAAAGATTATATAGCACATTTTAGTTATATAAGTGCACCTAAATATAAATTAACAGTTACTTCAAAGGAATATAAATTAGCCGAACAGCAGATGGAACAAATAGCTAACTTAATAATTTCAAACATCAAAAAAGAAGGTGGTGAAGGAGAGTTTTTACGTTATGGCTAAGGAAATACTTAAATGCTGTGAGTACACTTTAAAAAATACATGTCCTACATGTAGTAAAAAAACAATATCAACTAAACCAGCAAAATATTCTCCTGAAGATAAATATGGAAAATATAGGCGTATAGCTAAAAAGAATGACCTGGAAAATTAAAAAATTATCAAATATTGAAATAAAAAATCCAACTTTAATAGAGGGACTTCCTGGAATTGGAAATGTAGGTAAAATTGCAGTTGATTTTATAGTAGATGAACTTAAAGCAAAAAAAGTTTTTGAAATATCATCTTATAACATTCCACATTATGCTTTCATAAATGAAAAATCAATTTTAGAGTTACCAAAGATAGAGATATATCATAAAAATGTTAAAAATAAAGATCTATTATTTTTAGTTGGTGATACTCAACCTTTAAATGAACAATCATGTTATGAATTTTGTGATACTATTCTAGACACTTTTGAAAATAAAAAACCATCAGAAATAATTACAATTGGTGGAATAGCCTTACCAAAAATACCAAAATCACCTAAAATATATTGCGCAGGAACTCATACAAAAATAATTAATAAATATAAGTCATTAAATGCCTGTGCTAATCTAAATGGCATGGTTGGTCCAATAATAGGTGTCTCAGGTGTTTTAACTGGTTTAGCAGGAAGAAGAAATATACCAGCAATTTCACTATTAGTAGAAACATTTGGTCATCCAAATTATTTTGGTATAAAAGGTGCAAAAGAAGTATTAAAATTGTTAAAAAAACAATTTAATCTAAAAATAGACCCAAACAAATTAAACGATCAAATGCAACAAATTGAACAAGAAATAAAAAATAATAGAGAGATTAAAAAAATAATTAAACAACCTAAAGATAGGGATATGAGTTATATTGGTTAAAAATCCATTAAAGATTTCTGTTTTTTGTCATATCTAACTTCCAATTGTGGTTCTCCATAAACTCCATCATAACCAGGTTTAACTTTTATTTTGCCTTCTCTATTTTGTAATATAACATTAATTAATTTAGTATCCATAATCTCTTTTAATTTTTCATAATCTAAATCTAATAAAACATCAAATTCACTATGTTTTTCAATGATTTTGTTATAAACATTCCATATAAGTTTAGTATTAATATCCTGATTGTAATAAACTGATAATAATTCTGATAATGGGATAATTGTTTTAAAAGGAATAGCATTTTTAGGTTTATAATTTACATCTCTATCCGCTAACTCATCAACTCTATGAGCAACACCTATTGTTAATTTTCTACCACATTTAGGACAAATATCTTTTAATTTTAGTGATTCATCAGGACTTAAACAAACATTGCACATTCTATGCCCATCATAATGATATTTTCCATAAGAAGGATCAACTTCTATAGTTTCTTTTAATCCATTTCTTGTTCTTATAGCGTTTATTAAATTTTTATAATTTAAATTTATATCAAAAATTGTTGCTTCTCTTCCTAATCTCCAAGGCCAAAAACTATGCAAATCAGAAAAAGAAACTATTGTATAATTATCTAATTTACTTATTCTCCAATTCATAGCAGGATCTGAGTTTCCACACCAAACAGGTATACCATTTCGTCTAATATAGATCACATGATTTGGAACCTCTAAACAATAAACAAAACCATTATAGTAAACCCAAGATTCAATATGATTATACTTCTTTATTGTAGAAGGCATAGTAGTATGAATGTTTTTTCTAATAAAATAGATCACCCATGAGTCTCGAGATTGTTTATAACCTTTTAACTTTGCATGGGGTAATGAAATAATTGGAGTACCTTTTTTATTATGAATCTTATAGTATGCAGAAATACCTATCTTTAAAGCTATTTCTTGTAAATCATCTCTAAGATTCTCTGATATAGTAGTAGCTGAAAGACCTTTATTATTTCTACCATATCTATGCCCATCTCCTTGGATATAATAATCAAAAAAGGTTTCCAAAAGATCTTTTGATAACTCTTTTATTTCTTTAGGGATAAACTTTTCATGAGACTTACCAAATTGTTTAAGATAACTAAATAATTGATAATCTCTTACTCGCAATATATCATTATTCTGATAAACATTATAACCAAAACCTTCAAGAATTTTTTTCATTTCTAAAAGCAGATTACTATTTTTATTAGCTAAACAGACAGCATACTCTCCATTTTTACCTTCACTTGTCCATCCTTCAGCTATCCAAAAACCAAAAAATTTTAACCAAGATTTCATTAGAAACATCTTTTTCTGTTTATTCCTAAATCCAGAGTAATATCTACTTCCATGTTTTATTTTAACCAAAGGTAATAAAAAATATTTTTTGTTCTTACCATTCCAAATACCATCTTTCTTAAATCTCTTAGATTTATTAAACAAAATTTCAGCTTCTTTAAGAGAAAAAATAGGTTTTTTTCTGAAGTCACAATGGCTATACAAAAGCTTGTGATTTGGTGTAACAAGAAGATCTATTCTATTAGTCTTTAATCTATACATTTTACCTTTATATTTATATTTAAATGATTTGATTGGACATTGAAATTCAATCTCATCTTTCTTAAGGTTAAGGGTACAAATTTCATCAGATGATTTAACATCAAAAATTCTCTTCCATCCTTTATTAGTCAAAACCTCTGTTTTTAGATCATAACAAGATAATCCTGTTTCAAAAGCATGAATATATTTAGCTCTATCTAAAAAACATTCTTCTATAGAATTAAAACCTGAATTACTTCCAAAAATAGAAAACCATGGTGTCCATGCATGTGCAGGAATTATTTCTATATCTTTACTAATGGAATTCATCATATCAACCAATTCAACGCAACTAAATCCAAATATTGGTCTTCCGTCATAATCTAATCTTCCTTTTTTACCTAAAGATTCATTTATCTGATCAACAA
>JAZDLF010000033.1:0-5125 GCA_043802295.1 Candidatus Woesearchaeota archaeon
CTTTTGGAATCAAAGTAAAGAAATTTTATAACAATTCCAACTGAAAAAAATAAAAAGATTTATTCATAAAGTCTAATAGCTACACTATTTTCTCTAATGTCATAATTTATTCCATCTGTTTCTATTTCTGCCTTCTTCCATCCAGCAGCTTTATATTTGGATAGTAAAACTGATTTAGCTCTATCACTCAATGATAAAGCCTTCTTTGGTAGTTCTATATAAAATGAGTTTAAGTATTTATGTGCAGTTCCATCTTTAATAGAACCATCTATAACATTTTCTAAAATAGCTATTAAATTTTTATCATTTAAGCTTAATTTATGCCCCTCTTTTGGTATGATTGCCATTTTAAATTAACCTCCGATTTATATATTATATAATGTAAGAATTAGTATATAAATCTTTCGTTCTGTTACTACTAATAAGAAATAAAAACGTGCGGGAGCTAGGTTTCGAACCTAGGTAGGCACTAAGCCAATAGCTTCTTAGGCTATCCCATTTGACCACTCTGGCACTCCCGCTTAAATATGCAGGAGCAGAGTTAATTTAAAAACTTAACTTTTTATTTTTGTTAATGTTTTTTCAAAATCATCTAATCTTTCTTCAAATAAATCGGATGCCTTATTTAAAATTTCAATTGGATTAAGCTGACCCCATGATTCTATTGTAAATATGAAATCTTCTTTGCTAGAAATAATTTCAATGTTATTTTTTTCACATATTTCTTCACAAGCTTCATTCCATTTTAATAGATCTTTTATTTCTAATTGGGATCCTTTTAAAATTAGATTATTACATTGCTCTATTGCTTTTTTTGTATTACTTTCTTTAGTTATTTTTAATTCTGGATAACCACGATAAAAAGCTAATCCAGGAGAAAATTTAATATGATCTTTTCCTTGTCCAAGAATTGCTGTTGCTTCTAATTCAAGCTCTTGATCTTTTAATAATTTAACAATTGGCATTTTGTCGTAAATTGGTTTTATTTTAGGATCACGAGTTTTAAGACTTTCAGAATAAACAGTTGCAGGACCTTTTGCTTTTAGTATTATATTTAAAGAACATCTAGGACAGGTTTCACCCTTACATTTACAATCTTTAGTTAATGTATAAGATTTTAAATCTGTTTTTAATGGTATTAAACCAAGTCTATGAGCAAGCATTTCATCATATAAAGCAGAATTATTTTTTGTAATATTAACATCTTCAATAGCTAAAGTTGGAACTTCTTCAATAATAATTCTTCTTATTGTATTTGCAAAAATAGTATCAATACCTTTAATTAAAAAAACAATTTTTTCTTTATTTTGAGATAATAATTTTGTATCCATTTTTATACTCTACGACCTCTTTTACCGCCTTTTTTACGACAACCATCATGAGGTATTGCGGTAACATCTTCTATAATACCAATTCTTAATCCAGATCTTGATAAAGCTCTAATAGCTGCTTGTGCACCTGGGCCAGGATTTGTAGGGCCATTATGACCACCAGGAGCTCTTATTTTTACATGTATAGCTGTAATACCTTTTTCTTTTGCAACTTCTGCTGCTTGTTTTGCTGCCATCATTGCTGCTGTTGGTGAACTTTCAAGTCTATCAGCTTTAACAACCATACCACCAGATCCTTTTGAAATTGTTTCTGTTCCAGTTATATCTGTAATATGAATAATTGTATTATTATAACTTGAATAAATGTGTGCTATCCCCCATCTGTATTCTTGTTGTTTTATCATCTTCTAGTTCTTCTTCCTACTGGTTTTTTTTCTTTAACCTTTTTCTCTTTTTTTACTGTAACTTCTCCTTTTTTAATTCTTTCTGGATGTTCTTCATTGTGCAAACTTGATGTTGGATTAAAATTTATTAAATGTTCTTGATCTTTTAAAACTAAATATGAGGGGACATTAATTTTTGTATTATCAACGTTAATATGACCATGAACAATAAATTGACGAGCTTGTTTTGCTGTTTTTGCTAAATTTTTTTTGTAAACAAGAGTTTGAAGCCTTCTATCTAAAATATTTTTTACATCTAAACTTAAAATGTCATCAATTTTTCCATTCTCATTAATTAAATTAAGTCTTGCTGCTTTATCAATTAATTGTTTTTCTTCTTTTTTTGCTTGTTCAGATTCTTTTGCAATTAAAGATTTGGCTTGTCTTTTAAATTTTCTTAAAATTGAATCGGCTTTCCAAATTTCTTTTTTATTTTGTAATCCATATTCTTTCATTAAAGGTCTTTCTAATTCAATACGAGCTGCACGCCAAGGATGTTCTGGACGTGAAAATTTCTTTTTTTGTTTTTTTGGATGTCCCATTTTTAACCTGTTTTACCCATTTTTGCTGCTTTTGCTTTTTTAACACCAACTGTTGCGCCATGTCTGAAGTGACCTTTTGTTCTTTGACCTCTTACAGGAAGGCCATAACTATGTCTCATTCCTCTATAAGTTTTAATTTTTCTCATTCTTTTGATGTCAGTGTCTTTTTTGAATTTTAGATCAGTACCTGTTATATGTTCATCTTGTCCTGTTTCATAGTCTTTTCTTCTATTTTTTAACCATGAAGGAATACTTTTTTGATCTTTGACTATTTCTTCTATTTTTTTTTATTTCTTGATCTGTTAAGGTACCTATTTTTCTTTGTTTGTCAAGATCTAGAATATTGCAAATAGCATTAGAAAAGCTATAGCTAATACCTTTGATTTTATTCAAACCATAGTAAATAGATTTATTCCCTGGAATATCTGAACCTAATATTCTTATGAGTTCTTTTACATCTTTCATTTTTTAATAATAAGATTTATAAAAATACTATTTAAAAAGATTACGTTTTCATTTAGTTTTTATATTTTCTTCTTCTGTAACTTCTTTTAGTTTATCAATTAGTTTTTGCTTTTTAATAATATTGTATATATATTCAACTATAGCTTTGTTTTCTTCATGTTCAAGAGCAAAGTTTAATGACATAAAATTGTCTTTTGCATTTTGATAATCTTTTAAGGAATAATGAGAAAGTGATATAAAACAAATACTTTCGTAAGCTATTAATCTATCATTAGGATTATCTTCATCTACTAGAGAGAGTAATTGTTTTAGATTATTTATAGAATCATTAAAATTATTTTCTTGAAAATTAATAATGCCAAGTCTATAATAAGATAGCATACAATCCAAAGTATTATCTTTTAAACTTATAACTTTTTTAAAATGTTTTTTTGCTTCAGGAAAATCTTTTAAATTAAATTTAGATTCACCTACATATCTTAAGGCTAATGAATCATTAGGATTTCTCGATAGTATAAAATAAGCTTCGTTAAGAGCATCATTATAATCTTTTTGCATAATATTAATACTGGCTATACTTTTATGGGCATCAATAAATTCATCATCTAAATTAGTAGAATTTTTAAAATAAACTAAGGCTAAATCTAATTTTCTATCTTTTACCAATATTCTTCCTATAGCATTTTGTAAATATGGAGATTCATCACAATTAAGAGATTTAATATAGTTTTCTTGAGCACATTTTAAATTTCCCTCATTTTCACATAAGTTACCTAATATAAAATGATACATTGAATATGAATTAGGTTTAGCAAAAACAGTTGCAGCTGTAAAAACAGAAAAGGCAGTAAGTGATAGTGCAAGTTTCAAAACTCTATTTTCAAGATTCATTAAACATCAACAAATAGTTTGTATTTATCTTCATTAGCCATTTCCATTAAGATTCTTTTAACTATAATATTCTCTGGATCTGGCATTAATTTAACTCTTTTTTTGATATCATCAAAGTTTTCAAAAGGTTTTTTTTCTCGTTCTTCTATAATTTGCCACATGTGTTTCTTTCCTATCCCTGGCAATAATTCAATTTGATGTCTTCTTGTGTTGATAGGTTGAGATTTATTAAAAAAATCCACAAACCTTGTTTCATTAGTTTTTATTAATTCTTTTATTAAACTTTCTAGTTCTAACTTAGCTGTTTCTGTTAATTTCTCAGAAGATATTTTACCTATAATATGATGTATTTTATCACGTTTACCTTCACCCATATAAACTTCTTCATAAGGTTGTAAGAAAATTCCTTTTTTAGGCACTAATTCTAGTAATATAAAATGCTCTTTTCCGAGAGCTTGAGCTATTGCTGTCTTCATATGCATTGGTCTTCTGTCGAATGGATAACCATTTGGCAAAAAGTCCAAAATAATTGCTTTCTCTTCCTTTACTTCTCGTTTTATCATTTTTTCTTAAACTAAACATTCTAATATCCTTTTGATTTCTTCTGGCTTTATTGCTAAGTTCTCTGCTGATAATACTGTTTTTAAACTATCTAAGTCTTTAGGCATTATATCTAGGATCTTAATAATTTGTTTTTCTTTTAATCTTGGTATTTGTAAAGCTTCTATTTTTGCTTTAAGATCTTGAATGTCTTTTGATTTTAGCTTAGCAAATATGTCTAAATATTCTTTGACTTTATTAGCTCTAAAGTTTAACTCTTTATCGCGTTTTTTTATTTCTTCTAGTTTTTCCTTTAATTCGGATAAACTTACTGACTTTTCATTTAATACTTCGATTTGTGGCATTTTATACCTTACTTAGATGAATAGGATGAACTATTAAAAACTTTTCTTTGTTATGATCTTTTATTAAGACTTTGTAACATCTGCCTTGTTTTACTTGTATAATTCCAACTTTACTATGAAATCTTGGAAAATACATTCCTTTTTGGATACTAGGCTCTGCTTTAAGTAATACTTTATCTCCTGATTTAAATTCTTGTAAATATTTACGAATGCTTATTTTTCCTTTTTCTCTTATGTTCTTTTTTAGTTTATGACGTGTTTTACGTCTAAAACCACCAGATCTTTGTACCATTTTACGTAGTATTAAGAAAACTTATTTATAAAACTTGTTATTTAGCCTTATTTAGAACTTCACTTAAAGCTTGATCTAAGGCAAAAAATAAGTTTGAATTTGTTGAATTTGAGCTATATTCTGAATCTGCTGTTAAAGTTGCTTCTATTTTATACTTTTCAGAAACATTAACAATTATCTCTTTAAAATTAGTTACTTGCTCAGACATTTTTTTGGCATAATTTCCAACAACCTTTTTAACAACAATTAGAAGACT
>JAZDLF010000034.1:0-5792 GCA_043802295.1 Candidatus Woesearchaeota archaeon
GGATGATCCTAGAACATGGTCCCTTCAGTCTTTGAAAAGACGTGGAATTTTACCAGAAGCTATAAAAAAATTCTGTTTAAGTTTTGGATTAAATCAAAATGAAGTTACAGTGCCAATAGAAAATTTATATCATGAAAATAAAAAATCAATTGAAAAATCTTCAAATAGATATTTCTTTATAGAAAATCCTAAAAAAATAATAATTAAACATGCTCCGAAGATGAATGTAAAAGTTCCTTCACATCCAGATTTTAAAAAAAGAGGTTCAAGAGTTTTTAAAACTAAAAATCAATTTTACATTACAGATAAATTAGAAAAAAATAGAATGTATAGATTTATGCATTTATTTAATTTTAAAAATAATCAATTTATTTCAAAAAATATGGACAAAGAATTAAATGCTAAATTAATACACTGGTTACCAGTTTCTAAAGATTTAATAAAAACAGAAATAATAATGCCAGATGGCTCTATTAAAAAAGGTTTATCAGAAAAAGACACTAAAAAATTAAAAGTCAATGAAATTATACAATTTGAAAGATTTGGTTTTTGTAGATTTGACAAAAAAGAAAAAAACAAATTAACATTTTGGTATACACATAACTAAATATAATCTAATAATTTCTACCATTTAAATTAAATTTTTTTTTGCTTTTTCTCCAAGTTCAAAATATAATTCTGTTTTAGGATTAGGATTATTATCAGAAAATGTTAAATAATCTTGTGATAAAAATTCTTGTATGATACTATGAGATTCTTCCTTAGTTAATGTTATTTTATTATAGGGATATGAATTAATTCTAATATTAGGAATTTCATATCTTAATATAGATCCCAAATCATGTCTTTCTATTTTAGTACCATCTCCAACAGATAAAATTGCTTTCTGTATAACTCTTAAAAGATTATCAATTGGAATTACAGCTAATATTTTTTCTATATTTTTATTATAAACTTCCATTTAAATTTTAAAAAGAAACTCTTTTATAAACTTTTATATAATTCCAAAGTATCATTATAATACATATAATAAAAATCATAATCAAAACCTTTTTAAATAGTATACTTTTAATTAAACTTAACCAATGATTTAACAGGAGGTTAAAATGGCTGAAGTATCAAAAGATATAATCGATAATGCTTATGAAGCTGTTGAAATAGCTCGTAAGACAGGTAAAATTAAAAAAGGCACTAACGAAACAACAAAGGCAATAGAACGTGGTATTGCAAAACTTGTTCTAGTAGCAAAAAATATTAATCCACCTGAAGTTATAATGCATTTAGTTCCTTTATGCAAAGAAAAAAATACTCCTTGCGTAGAAGTTCCAAGTAAAGAAGAACTAGGAGCAGCAGCTGGATTAGAAGTAGGAACATCTAGTGTTGCTATTATTCAAGAAGGTGATGCTAAAGATTTAATAAAAGATGTTGCATTAAAAATTAAAAAATGAATGAAGAAAAACCAAAAGTAGAAAAACAGCAAGAAGCTAAACAAGAAAAGACAACAGCAGTTAGTTTTACACATGCAACTCCTGCTATAGTTGAAGAAGTAATTGGAAGAACAGGAATGCGTGGAGAAATAACACAAGTTCGATGTAAAATCTTAGAAGGTTATGATTCAGGAAAAATAATCAGAAGAAATGTTAAAGGCCCTATAAGAGAAAAAGATATTTTAATGTTGCGTGAAACAGAAATTGAAGCAAGAAAATTAACACAAGGTAGAAGATGAGTACTTGCATATTTTGTGGAAAAAAAATAGAACCAGGTACTGGATTTATTTTTATTAGAGATGATGGTAAATCATTAGATTTTTGTAGTAAAAAATGTGAGAAAAATTTATTAAAGCTAAAAAGAAAACCTATACATACTAAATGGTCTAAATTTTATCAAAAAGGATTATAAAAAGAGGTTATAAAATTGGATATAGAAAAAGAATTTAAAAAATTATTAAAAGAAACAATAAAACCTCAATTTCAAGTTTATAAAAAACCAAGAAGTGATGTAATCCAGAATTCTAAAGGTGTTTCTATTATGGTTAAATTACCTGGTATAAACAAAAAAGATATTAAATTAAATATAGATGAATCAAAAATTTTTTTAAAAGCTGAAAAAAGAGGTGGTATAAAGAATAATAATGAATATTATAAAGGTTTTATTAGAAAAATACAACTACCTTCTAAATTAAAAATAAACGAAGCAAAAGTTGAATTTAATAATAAAACTTTAAAAATTAATATTCCTAAAGGCAAAAATATTGAATATTATTAAATTTTATAAAATTATCTTAGATTAATAGGATTTACTTCTTTTTTTAATTTATAGTCAAATACCCTTTCCAGAAGGCCTTTTTTATGCCATTCTTTTCTCTTCTCATTGGACAAGATATGTTTTTTACAAACATCAGATCCTCCTCCATCATTATAAACTTCACGATAACGAGCGGATACATTTAATTTTTCTTTTATACAGTCTTCACATGTTATAATCTGATCTTTTGATGGAGCACTAACTTTCCCTATTTGTTCCCCTTTTTTATTTAATACATACAGTAAAACAGAATATCTTTCAAGTAAATAATACTGTTGTGCTTTTCCTTTAGCTATATCTAATGCTTTTTTATTATTTGGAGCACTAATTCTTTCTTCCAGTGGGACAATCCTTTCTGCATATAATTTACCCTTCAACAAATATAGTTTATCCATTTTTTTAGTATAATAAATTATTATTTATAAAAATTTGTAGGATATAACAATTGTTTTACAGAATTACAAATCACAATATTTAAAAGATAGATTTCTATTAAATGGATTATGATAAGAAGTCCAATTTGTACAGTTGTAGGTCATGTAGATCATGGTAAATCTAGTATCTTAGATAAAATTAGAGGAACTGCTATTGTTCAGTCTGAAGCAGGAGGTATAACTCAGTGTATTTCATCTACATGTGTATCTTTAGATACAGTAAAAAACATAACAGGAGATTTATTACAAAAATTAAAAATAAAACTAACAATACCAGGTTTATTATTTATTGATACTCCAGGACATGCTGCTTTCTCAAATTTAAGAAAACGTGGTGGTAATTTAGCTGATATTGCAATCTTAGTTATTGATGTTAACGAAGGAATAAAAGAACAAACAATAGAATGTATTGAAATATTAAAAAATTACAAAACACCTTTCATAATTGCAGCTAATAAAATTGATTTAATTTCAGGTTGGAGATCTAATAATTTACCTTTATTAGAAAATATAAAAAAACAATCTCCAAATATACAAGAAAATTTAGATAAAAAAATTTATGAATTAGTTGGTAAATTATCAGAATTTAATTTTAATTCTGAAAGATTTGATAGAGTTGAAGATTACACAAAACAAATTGCAATAGTTCCATTATCAGCAAAATCTGGAGAAGGTATTCCAGAGTTATTAATGGTCTTAACAGGTCTTGCACAAAGATATCTTGAACAAAGTTTAAAAATAAATGTTAAAGGTGAAGCAAAAGGCATTGTTCTCGAAGTAAAAGAACAAAGAGGTTTAGGAACAGTAATAGATGCTATTATTTATGATGGAACTTTAAAAATTAATGATACAATTGTTATTGGTTCTTTGAATGAACCAATAATAACAAAAGTTCGTGCTTTAATAGAGCCTTCAGGTGCTATAAAAGAAGCACATGCAGCAACTGGTGTAAGAATATCATCTCCAAATTTAAAAGATGTTCATGGTGGTATGCCATTTTCAGTTGCAAATAAAGATCTAGAAAAAGTAAAAAAAGAAATTCAAAAAGAAGTTGAAGAAGTTATTTTAGAAGTTGATAATGAAGGTATAATAGTAAAAGCAGATACACTAGGTTCATTAGAAGCATTAATAGGTTTATTAAAAGATAAAAATATTCTAATAAAAAAAGCGGATATTGGAGACATAACTAAAAAAGATATATCAGAAACTTCTGCAGAAAAAGAACAATTAAATAAAGTAATTTTAGGTTTTAATATCAAATCTTTAGAAGATTCTAATATCAAACAAATAACAAATAATGTAATCTATAAAATTATTGATGAGTATGATCTTTGGATCAAAGAACAAAAACAAGAAATTGAAAAAAAAGAACTAGAAAACTTAACAAAACCATGTAAACTAAAAATTTTAAGAGGTTGTATTTTTAGACAAAGTCATCCAGCTGTTGTTGGTGTTTTAGTATTAAATGGAACTTTAAAATCTGGAATTGAATTAATGAAAGAAAATGGTAATAAAATTGGTAAAGTAAAATCTATACAGCTTGAAAAAGAAAATATCACAGAAGCAACTAAAGGTCAAGAAATTGCTATTGCTCTTCCAAATGTAACTGCTGGACGTCAAATTAATGAAGATGATGTATTATATAGTAATCTAAATGAACAAGAATTCATAAGACTTAAGAAATTGAAAAAGTATTTAAATAGTGATGAAATCGAGGTTTTAAAGGAAATATCAGAAATTAAAAGAAAAGAGAATCCTGTATGGGGGGTTTAAATGGAATTTAAAGTTGTTATAAATGATACCAAAACAGGTAAATCATATCAACAAAATGTTGATAGCGAGAAATTCATAGGCAAAAAAATAAAAGATAAAATAGATGGTTCTATGATTGGATTAGCAGGTTATGAATTACAAATAACTGGAGGTTCTGATTCAGCAGGATTTCCTATGAGACATGATATTGAAGGTCAAGGAAGAAAAAAAGCTTTATTATCTGGTGGTATTGGTGTTACAATTTCTAGAAAAGGTATGAAAAAAAGAAAAACAGTTAGAGGTAACACAATTAGTATTAATACAGCTCAAATAAATTTAAAAGTTGTTAAACCTGGTTCTAAATCTCTAAATGAATTCTTTAAAAAAGAGGAAAAGAAAGAAGAACAATGATCTACAAAACAAAATCAGTTATTTTAGGTAGAAGAAAACGAGAACTTAAAAATAAACAAGATGACCTAAAAATGCCATGTTTTATTGATTTATTTGATATAAACAATCCACATAAACAAGCAGAACCAGCAAAAAAGATTATAGAATTTGATAAAATACACAAAATAATGATTCGCGGTTTAAAAATAGATTACCTTCTCCCAGGTAATGATTTATTAATAAATAATTTAGATTATATTGACATTAAAAAAGACGGAGATCATATTCATTTAACTGGAAAACATAGCAACGGAAGTTTTATTAAAAAAATAAAAATATGGGAAAGAAAATAAAATATTAAGTTAACCCAAAAGCTTTAAAAAGAATTTAAATTACTGTTTCTTCATGGTAGAAAAACAAGATCAACCAGAAATAAATATTGGATTAGTTGGTCATATAGATCATGGTAAAACTAGTTTAGTTAAAGCAATTTCTGGAAAATGGACAGATACGCATTCTGAAGAATTAAAAAGAGGAATTACAATTAGATTAGGATACGCAAATGCTTCTTTTTACAAATGTCATAAATGTTCTGATGCTGAATGTTACACAACTCAAGAAACATGTCCTAAATGTAAAAGCAAATGTGTTTTATTAAAAAGAGTTTCTTTTATAGATGCTCCAGGTCATGAAACTTTAATGGCAACAATGTTATCAGGAGCAGCAATAATGGATGGTGCTTTATTAATAATAGCAGCAAATGAATCTTGTCCGCAACCACAAACAAAAGAACATTTAATGGCTCTCGAGATCGTAGGAATAAAAAATATTGTTATAGTTCAAAATAAAATTGATCTTGTTTCACAAGAAGAAGCACTAAAAAATTATAATGAAATTAAAAATTTTATTAAA
>JAZDLF010000035.1:0-5276 GCA_043802295.1 Candidatus Woesearchaeota archaeon
TTGTTGTGGAACTTCAAATACTTATTGTGATACTGCAACAATTGGAAAAGGAACATATAAATGTGTACAATGTCCAACATGTACATCATTAAATGTTCAATGTGGTTCAGTTAGTGCACAATGTGGAACTTTAAATTGTGGGACTTGTTTAACAGGAACATGTTCTAATGGACAATGTGTTTCATCATGCCCATCTATTTTAGAATATTATGATTGCATACGTTCAGGTATTCCTTGTATATGGTGTTTAGAATGTTTAAATTTACCTGGAAAATATAGTGGAAGTACATCAAAATGTCTTGATCCAAGTACTTCTTCTTGTTCATATTCTTGTGTAATAGGACAATGTAGTGCTAATTGTGTAACTGATACAGATTGCTCAACAGGTCAATATTGTTCATCAACTTGTCAATGTGCAAGTAGTGGAATTACTATTAGTGGTCATGTAACATCTAATGGATTAGGAGTTAGTGGTGCTACTATTACAATTAGTTATAGTAGTTGTTTCACAGGTGCACAACCATCTCCAGTTACTACTACAACAAATTCTAATGGTTATTATACAGTTACTCTTTCTTTGGATTGGAGTGGTTGTTCTGCTCATATATCAGCTTCAAAAACAGGATGTACTTTTACACCTTCTCCAGCTACTGTTACATTAACAGGAAATACAATTACACAAGATTTTAGTGGTTCTTGTCAAGCTACTTGTACATCTTCATGGACATGTTCTGATTGGAGTCAATGTGTAAGTAATACACAAACAAGAACATGTACTGATAGTAATAATTGTGAATCATCATATACTGAATCACAACAATGTACATCAACACCATGTGCTGGTATTTGTACACAAAATCCATGTTCATCTTATCAATCATGTACAAGTTTACCAGGAACATGTAATGGTTATTGTTGTACTGGTAATGATTGTTCAACATCAAAAGGACCTTATAATATTTCAGGTTATACCATAACAAGTTCTAATTCTGCTATTCCAAGTGTTTCTATACAAGCTAAAATAGGTTCTTGTCCAGGATCTAGTGTTTTAAATACTTACACAACAAATTCGCAAGGTTATTACTTTATTTCAAGTAACAATCAACAACTATGTTTAACTCCTAGTAAAACAAGTTATATATTTGAACCTTCAAGTTATTCTGCTTCGTTAATTTTAACATTAGCACAACAAAATTTCACAGGATCAACAGTTCCAACATGTTCTTTATCAGATGCTTATTTTGCAAAATCTCCAGATGATAATACAATAGTTACATCAGCTATACAAGGAGATACTGTAAATTTAATAGTAAAAGGTAATTCAAATTGTAATAATAGAAATATAACATTTACAATTAAAGAATATGATCCAGGTTCTAGTGATGATCCTGTTTCTCAAAACCCACAATCAGCAACATTTACAAATGGTCAAGCAAAAACATCATGGATAGTTGAATGGCAAGATGATGGTATTACAGGAGGTAATCCAGAATATTACTTTACAGCTTATGAAGGAAGTAATACTATTTCATCAGGTACAACTGATGATAGATTATTAATAGTTTTAGAATCAGGCTCTTCTGGAACATGCAGTAATGGTAATATTAATTCAGGTGAAGATTGTGATGGAGATAATTTAAACTCAAAAACATGTTCTTTATTAGGTTGGGATTCTGGAACATTAAACTGTGATGCATCATGTCACTTTGATTTTAGTTCATGTACGCCTCCAGGTACTTGTGATAATGATAACAATAAAGAAACTGGTGAAGAATGTGATGGAAGTGATTTAAATAGTATTACTCAATGTGAAAATATAGATCAGCATTATACTTCAGGAACTTTAAGTTGTAATAATTGTTTATATAATGAATCTAATTGTAAAACATCTTCTCAATGTGCATTTGATTGTTCAGAAAATAATATATGTGAAGGAAATTGTGTATTTAGCTCAAAATGCTCTGAAGATCCAGATTGTAAATGTAGTAATTATGTTCTATTTGGTTATTCAGAATGTACAAAAGATGAATGTTTAGATGGATGGGATACAAGTATTTATACAAATCATGGTGAAAATAGTGGTTGTTGCGCAATTCCAACATGTTATCCATCTCAATGTTATTCAGCATGGGAATGTTCTGATTGGAGTGCTTGTGAACAAGGTAAAAAAACAAGAACTTGTAATTTAAAAGGAACGTTACCTCAAGGTTGTCCAGATTATAGTCCTAATCAAGAAAAAACTTGTTTATCAGAAGCAGAATTTCCATTTTTCTCACCAATACAAATAATATATGTAATATTATTGTTAATAGCATTCTATGGATATAAATTAAAAAGAAAACACTAAATTTATAAGCCAATATTCTAATTTATTTTTTATCGCACCAGTAGTTTAGTGGCAGAATCTTGGCCTTCCAAGTCAATGACCTGGGTTCAAATCCCAGCTGGTGCATTTTTTAATAAAATTAAAAAAGAAAAAAATTATCTTTTATTCTTTTTCTTATAAAAAACATATATATACAAAATCTCTAAAATTCCTAATGTATTAACGATTAACAACACTATATACCATGTTTTATCACTATTTCTTGCAGCTTTCCACAAAGCAATTCCTTTCCAAATTAAACTCCATATAATTGCTAGAATCAATAAAATAAATAAAGATCCTAAAATATCTCCAGGTCCCATTTAATTCGCCTCCTTATTTTTTAATAATTGTAATGCATTGTACAGGGCATATAGAAGCTGCTTCTTGATTGCAACCAATATTTTCTAGTTTAGTCTTCTTTGGTTTAGCTTTGTTACCTTGCATAACCCAATTATCAGGACAAATAGATACACATGCTCCGCATCCAATACATAAATTTTTATCTTGTTTTATTTCTATCATTAATAATTTTAAAAAATTTATTATTTATAATATTTACTATAACGGGTCTGATCGGACTCGAACCGACAACCAACAGCTTAGGATGCTGCTACGCTATCCAATTGCGCCACAGACCCACAAAAAACAAAAAGAATTCTAAATTCTTAAATCTACTCTTTTTTTATTACTCATAGCTTTTAAAATATCTCTACCTAATTTACTTTGTTTATGTACTCTAATTTCACCTTTTTTACTTGCTATTGCTGTAAAAATATATTCATCATCAATGAAAAAATCAACATCTTTTCCAGCTTCAACAAAAAATATTATAAACTTTTTATCTTCTTTAAATTCATACAAAATAATATTTTTTTCTTTTTTTAATTCTCTAATATCAATTCTTATCCCTAATTTTTTTTCAATTTCATCTATTGTTTTACCTTTAGCACCAATTATCTTTGCTATATCATGTTCTAATACATAAACAATAGCTTTATTTCCATTTATAACATCAACTTTAGCTTGAGATGTATATTTTCTAAATTCTCTTTCAATTTCATTACTAGCTAATTTACTTATTCCTTTAGGTTTTTCATCATCTTCAACAGGAATAACAACAGTTTCTTCTCCATAAGAATAAATTTCATATTTCAATTTTCCCGTATTAAAATCTTTAACTTCTACAATAGGTCTTGATAAATCGGATTCAGTCATTCCAGTTGGAACTTTAACAATCATACTTAAACCATAAACATCTTTTATTTTACCAGCTTCTATAAATATTATTGTATCAACAACACTTGGAATCATTCCTGTATCTAATCTTGAAATAAACCTTTGTATTCCATCAATAGGACTAGCTGAATGTAAAACACCAAGCACATTACTACCACCTAATCTTAAATCAGTATACAAATCAAAATCAGGTGTATCTCTCATTTCATCAAAAATAACATAATCTGGTCTTGATAAAAATAAAATATCATGAATGCCTTCACTTGATGTAAAATTTTTACTATATTGAGTTATTTCATCTGGTAATTGTAAATCTCTAGGACTTTCTACAGTTTTAACAATTTTACCTAACCTTAAATAAAATTCTCCTAAAGCCTGTGCAAAAGTACTTTTTCCAGAACCAGTTTCACCTGCTAAAATAACACCTTTAGCTTTAACTTTTAATCTATCAGCTAGTTCTTGAGGTAATTTATAATAATCCAAACCTAATTTTTTAATAGGTCTTACAGCCGTAATTTCTAAACCATCTGATATAGGTGGTTTTACAATAACAATTCTATAATTTTTATATTGTATAATAGTTATCCCCCTTCTTGCTATTTCTACAAATGTATGTGGATCAATTCTAGATTTTTCAACAATTTCTTTAGATATAGTTTCTAAATCTTCTCTGTTTAATTTTTTATTACTTATTTTTTCTAATTCCCAATTACCAGGTTCACCTCTTTTACCATAAACAAAACAGTCTTCTTTAATATGAACACTCATTGTTTTTTCATCAAAATATTTTTCAATTTCTAATTTTTCTTTTGCTTGTCTTAATTCAATATATTTAACCTTAACACCAAATGCTTTTGCAGATTCAGACTGTACTTTATCAGCTGTTATTAATGTTGCATCTTCTTTATATGCAATTTCTCTTATTAAAGCATCAATTTCTCCAGATTTAGCAAATTTTATTTCTTTTTCATTAGGTCTATTTCCTATAAATTCAATTTTTATTTTATTATTTTCTCTTAAATTTTGTAATTCTTCTAAACCTAAAAATCCTATTTCTAAACCTTTATTAGCCTGATTTTCAAGCTCAGCAATAACAGCATGTGGAACTAATATAGTTCCTTCTATTTGATTCTTGCTTAATAAGTCAGAAACGACTTTTTCTACAATTACACTTGTATCTACAACATATTTCATTTTTCGAAATGTTTTTATACTCCTAATTTTACTTATTTCTTGATTAGGTAACTAAGAATAAGCAACTAAGTTACCTAGTCATAACAAAGAACTATTTTTAAATCTTTTGCTTTAGAAAATCTATTCTTGTTTAAAAATACTTATTAATCTATTAAATAAAATAGCTAAACATCCCCATAAAACAGGTAACCAAATTGGAATTCCTAAAAAATTTGGATTACTATATTGCAATGCACCAAATTTAATTGCTACAATTTCTCCTATTGGCCCTAATATAAAAGCTATTAAAAAATAACTTAAATCACCTTTTTTTGGCCATCCAAATACAGGAATAGCCCACAATATTAATAACAATACTAAAGTTAAAATATTATTTTTCCAAGAAAGAGCAATAATAAAAACTGTTATCAAAAATAATAAAATTTCATAAAATAAATCTTGTAAAACCTTCTGTGTATGTTGTCTCATTACTAAAAAA
>JAZDLF010000036.1:0-9037 GCA_043802295.1 Candidatus Woesearchaeota archaeon
CCAATTACTAGTTATATCCCAATCAACTTTTGTATTTGTTAAAGTTCTTCCTATAAAATCAGCATAAGTAGTTGGAGCAATTGCATTATCTTGATTTTCTGCTGAAATTTTTGTGTATACTGCAGTTCCTGTTCCTGGTGAACCATAAGCTATAAGTTTAAGATATGCATTTTTAATAACTGCTCCTTGTGGGATATTTATATTTGTAAATCTAAAAGATTGATGATAACGTCCTGAACCAGTTGTATAAACTCCACTATATCCATATCCATAATCTAAATAAAAAGTTGTTGCTATAACATCTACCCCACAATCATCACTACTTGCGCTAACTTGTCTAATCAAAGAATTAGAAGAGCATTTACAAGTTAGTATTTCACAACCTTGAGCATCATAAGTAGTAGTTGAATAACAACCTTCAGCACACATAATATTTGTAAGGGGTGGTATACATTTTATATCAACAATATCACCAGTTATGTTAGTAGTACCTATAAAACCTATAAATAAAAACAAAAAAGCTAGAAGAATAATAATTTTATTTTTAATATATATCACCTTTTTATAAATAAAATATACTATATAAAGTATATAAATATTTTTATATTCTTGGAATTACAAGTTATGCATTCCATAGGGAGCACCTCCCAGAATCTTGCGAAGAAAGGCAATAATCGGGTTTTGGGGTCTCGTCGTCTCTCAGTGAGGTGTGGGTAGAACAATTAATCAAAAGTGTCTAATTTTTTTTGAAGTAATTTTTCATTCCATTGTCCAAAAAAGGGATAACGCCCACCATCCAACATAAAAGAAGCCCTAGTTGGTCTAAATATTCCTAAACCAAGATAATTGCACCCCTCATAACACCCAATTTCTTGATCATACTTTGGATTTTCAGGGGTACAATCAATTATTCCATCTTGACTGCATCCATTTCCAATTAAATCTTTCCATGGTGCTTGAAGTAAACACTCCTCTTTAGTGTGAGTTGGACCAGCATAACAGTTTTTATCCGAATCGCTAATTAAATAATCTGCTACTCCAGCAGGGTTATAAACATATTCATCAAGTAGACCACCAAAAGAATGACCAAATTCATGTACTAATATAGTAGCACGACAGCGAGAATCACAGAGTTCAGGTTCTATTGACGACATTATAGTAATGGGATTTCCACCTAAATGTGCAGCATAGATACTATTAATAAGATGAACTTTATATCTATTATTTATAGGACATCCTTTAATTAAAAAACTATCATCACAAACATATTGAGCACCACTTCGTGAACAATCAGTCAATACCCCGCTTTGACCTATATACCATAAATTAAATTTGTTTATATTACTTTTAAATGGTTCTATTGAAAATAAACCCCTATCAGGTTGCATAATCATGTTATAAGATAGATTATAAATAATTTTATTTGGAAAGCCTGAAATATTTTCATATCCAAAACCAACAAAGATTAAATTGATTCTATTTGCTAAAGGATTGTTATAACCTGGAATTAATTCTGCACATTTTTGAAATCCAATCTCACCGATTAAGAAGTTGCTTGTACTACTCCAATTCGTATCTTTAATTCCATAATAAAATTTCTTAGAAGGATTTATTGTAAAACTCATATCATAACTAAATGAATTCGAATAAGTTTTTGCCCATAAATAACCTCCTGCTTGTCCTATGTTTGTATCTTCTCTAATATTAATCCAAAATGGCGGAATTCCTTGATAAGTTATTATGACTTTTTTTCCATCAACAGAATGTTGAACATTTGAGATTGCAGAAACAGATTGAATTAACATCGATAACACTAAGATTAGGACAACCTCTTTTAATCTAATCATATTATAACTTGAACAAAACTTATATTTAAATCCATTGATAAGGCGATCTGTAGTTTATAGAAATTGCCTTTTTAGTTAGAGAGAATTCCCATTTTCTAGTTGTGAAAATTAAATTTAATTGTGTATAACAATTCATATAGAACGTTCTAATATTTTTGGTCCGTAGAATTAAAATTTTGTTTTTGTAAATAGATCATAACTATTTAACCAAACCACTTAATCAAACCTTCTTGCTTTTCCAAATCCTTACCAAATATACTTTCTATTCTTCTTTTAGTTAAATCAATAGTCTGTTTCAAATAAGCTGGTAAAGCATATTTTTCAGCTAACTGTATAGAAGGTTCCAAATATTTTACAATACTACCCTCAGCAATTGTAAATATAATATTACCCCCACATTTTAAACAAGATCCTTTTAATGGTGGCCTTCTATATTTTTCATTACACTTAGAACATCTAAACTGCTGCATTGAAAATTTTCTTAAATTACCTTTTATATCTCTTAAAAAATGTCTCTCTATTATTAATCTTGCAACATCAGTTTCATCAACAGCTCTAATTTTTTCAGCCAAGTCCATTTGACCCATAACTTTTTCTTCCATTGTTGGTAATTGTTTATAAGCACTACATCTTACTCCAATATTTATATCAGAAACATCATGAGTAAAACCAAAATCATAAAATTGTTTTTCAGTTCCTAATCTATGTTTTAATTGTTCTATTTTAATATCCCTTGGTTTTTTATAACTCATAGCAGCTTCATAAAATTCTAGAGGATATCTCCATACAACATCTATATCAAATGCCATATCATCTACTTCAGCTGGTATTAACCTAGAAGTTAAAACCAAAGGTGCATCTTGAACAGCACCTCTATGTGCAGGTAAATATTGTCTTGAAAAATTTAACAATGCATCCATTAATAACATTACACAATTTTCATCACCTTCACAATCTCTTCTTTGTGCAGCATGCCACATTGGATGTGCATAGCAACCTTGTGTATCACTAAATCCAATTATTCTCCCAACAATAGCAGCAGATGTATGTGGTGCTAATCCAATAACAACATGTCCAATTAAATCTTTTTTGGATTTAAAATTATAAAATTTCTTTAATCCATATAATTGAACTAATAAATCATCAATAAATTTACCAGTTCTAAATAAAATTTCATCAGCACCTTCTTCAATAGCATCTGTACATTTTGGTAATATAATATCTTGAGGTTTTATTTCAATTAATTGTTCATCATCACTTATTTTTTTACCATGAATATCTTTTTCATAACCCAATTCTTTTAATCTCTCAACACTTGTTCCAATTTCCTTAGCTTTAAAATGAGTTATTGCCATTTCAGTCATATCAAATCTTATAGTTCCATCTTTATTCACATATAAATTATGAGAAGCTCTTAATATCCCTTTCATTAAATTTTCAGGAACATGCTCTTTATTACTTGTTCCTCTAACGCCTTTTATTAATTCAGGAATTTTTTCTACTTTTATTTTGTCTACAGCATTTTTGAAGTAATATTTAATATCTAATTCTTGTGTCTTATAACTATTTAATTTTCCATGCTCAGCACAACTATCTTCTTTAAATTCCTTATCACATTTAACACAATAATATCTTTTCTTAGTTTTATTCCCACAAGTTTCACAAACAGAATAAATTGTATTTTTGTTACACCATTCACAAGAATATAATGGAAAATCACTTATTACTTTCCCAGATTCTAAAGCTGCTTGAAAACATCTTAATCTTCCACCTTCTCTACCAACTGGAAATAAAACCTGCGGTGATCCTGTTAATTTTCTTATCTTAGCTTTTTCAGGTCTTCCCATTCTTGCTCCAATAAATGTTCCTGATTTATCTCTAAAAATTAAATCTTGATTTAATATTTCTAATTGTTTTTCTTTATTCTCATCAATATTCTCTAAACTTGTTTTAAATGCTAAAGCCCAATCATCTTCTATTATAACATACTCACCTTTTTTGAATTTATGTGGAACTCCTAATAACTCTAAAATTCTTTTTGGATCCTCTCCTTCAACATCTTTTTTAACATCATAAACAACAGGTAATTTTAGATTTTTATCTTTAGATTCACCTTTGCTAATCCAATCAACTAAAACTAAAATTTGTTTTTTGTTTATGTCATTCCAATGAAATGTATATATTGGATGTAAAGGAATTTTTAATATCTTAGAAATTTTAATTGCCTCTTCAGCATTTATTTCTTGTCTAGGATTTTCTATGATTTTATTTATTAACTTTTCATTTAAACCTAGTTCTTTCAAATCTTTGTCTTTAACAGCTTTTTCTAATTCAACAGAATACCACTCTTCATTATAACCACAAGGAATTAATTTATGTACCCTATTGTAAAATTCTGCATAATTAACCAAAAAATCTCCTACAAATAATATTTCTTCAACTTCTTTAGCATATTTTTTAGCATCTTTCTCATTATCTAAAAATAAAACATCTCCATTTTTTAATTTAACAATTGGTCCTTCAATACTATCACAAGGTGCCATAGCACTACTTTTGCCAGGTCTTTCATATCTTAATTGTGTCCCTGTTGCAATATAATTATTTAAAATATGCATAGTAGCAGGATGCATACTCATACTACTCAATCCAGAAGTTCTTGATCTTCCATATCTTAATCTAAAACCTCCTGTTCTTAATGGATGTGTTAAAATTGGTCTACCCGCAACTAAATCTTTTATATATGTATAATCAGGATTTATTTTTGTTTCTTCTTCAACTAAATCTTTGTCTTTTGCTTTAATCTTTTTTTGGATTTTTAAAAATTTTTCAAGAAAATCCCAATGTTCCATCCCCATTTCTTTACCCCAATTAGAAATTTGATTAAAAACTTTAGGAGCTTTTTGTGTTATACCTTCTCCAATTACTAAACAGAATCCATTTCTTAATCTATTAGTTTCTATTCTTTCTAAATCTTTATAGTTACTAACCTCATATTTTTCACTTGGATCTCCATCAACTTGTACAGGCAAATTCTTAATCATAAATGCAATTTCTTCTTCACTTGGTAAATATTGCAAATTAGTAACTTTTTCATGATAATCATATAATTCAGTTACACCTCTTTTAATTTCAATATCAGTTGGATCATATTCAGCATAACCCATATTTTTTCTTACATAATCAGCTATAACTAAAGTACTTGAAGCGGCAGTTCCACCAGCGCTTCTAATTGGACCTGAAAACATTAAACAAAAATATTTTTTACCATCTTTTCTATTTTTAATTCTTAACTCAACAAAACCTTCTAAAGGACTTGCAACAATACCTGAAGTCATATAAGCCAATCCAGCTCTAATTCCAGTTTCCATTGCTTTTTTCTCATCTTCAAAACTACAGAATTTCTCTTGTGCAATTTCTAATGCAATTGTTAAAGCAACTCTCCAATCTAATTTTCCATATTTTTCTTCAAGTTCTTCAATTCTTTTAACCATATTAGTACCTTTAATTTGAGGAGCAACGGCAGAAATTAAACCTTCAACTCTTTCAGCCATATTTTTAGCTAAAGGAATATCAACTCTATCTTCAGGATCAAAACCTTGTTTTCTAGCTAAATCAGCAATTGCATAACATTGCAATACATTTTTTTCTAGCTCTTGAAAATATTCTTCCATTTTATTTTTTCCATTCTCCAACTCTTTCTCCTTTCAATAGCTTATCTAACATTTCCAGCTCTTCATAAATTCCTTCAATTAATTCATAATTTTTAGCTTCTTCTAAAGTTATCCAAGCATGATCTGTTAAAGCATTACATAATTTAACTTCACCTTCATCATGATCTGCAAAAAGACTAACAATTAAAGTTGGAATTCCATCTTCTCTAATATAAGATAAACTTGTTACATAACCAATATTTTTAATGTTTAATCCTGTTTCTTCCATAACTTCTCTTTTAAGTAAACTTTCAAAAATATTATACCAATGAGCATTTGTATCTTTAGGTCTTGAATTATAATCATTCATTTCTAATTTTCCACCAGGCACTGTCCATAAATTAGGAAAGGCTTTTTCATTTGCTGATCTTTTTGTAATCAAATATTTTCCATCTTTTACAATTATTCCTGTTACAACAATATAATGAGCCTTGTTTGGATCATACATTTTAAGCCTCCTTACTAAATTTTAGCATGCTAATTTCTCTTGTTTTAAGATTTATAACAGGAACTTTTCCTGGATCAGGATTATTTCCTGTTTTTTCTTGATAATCTGTTTTAGCTAAGAAACAAGAACAATTTATAGTTATAATATTATTATAAATTGAAATATCAGATCTATGCATTTCTCCTGTAACAATTATATCTGGAATTTTTTCTATAACTAGATTATCTTTTTCAATATCTGGCACATATAAAGCAGATCCATGTGTTGGTGCTAAATGTCTTCTTTGTAATAAATATTTTAAAATCAAATTTGGATTATCTCTTGCATTATTTATTCTTAAACTTTCTATATTATCCACATAATAATGAAAACCATATCCATGATACATTAAAACATCATATCCACTAAATTCAGGACTTGAGTGTATATTAACAATCCCAGGATTACTAACCATTATAATATTTGGTAATTTATATAATGATTTTGCAAATTCTTTGTCTAAAACAGGTTGAGGAACACTAATTCTTAATGCATCATGGTTGCCTGGACAAACTATAATATTAATATCTTGTCTTATTTGTGATAATAATTCAGCACATTTATCATATTGTTTTAAAACATCATTGATAACTAAATCTTGGTCTTGCCCTGGATAAATACCAACACCATCAATTAAATCACCAATTATAAATAAATATTTAATATTCTTTGCAACTTTTCTTTGTTTAAAACTACCTAAACTACCATTTAACCATTTTATAAATTTATTAAAGTCTTCAGCTAAAAAATTTACAGATCCAACATGCAAATCAGCAATGAATGCTGCATAGACTTCATCCTCAGTTTTTTTAATATCTCCATTTATCACTGCATCAGGTAAAATTATACTTGTTGTAAAAATTATTCTATCTCCTAATACTCCTGTTACACCAATTACCTCATCTAATGTTAAATCTTTAGCTAAGTTAAACAATTCATCTCTATTTTTATTTATTAAAACAGTAATTAATCCAGTAGGGTCTTCTAAAGTTAACATAATATTTCCATTTTTTGTAATATGCTTGTCATAAACTAAACCTATTGTGCTAACAATTTCTTTTGTATTTTTTCCAATTAATCTGTTAACAGAAATAGCTTTTTGTAATTCTATTCTATTTTGCAATATTTTCCTAATGCTTTCATATCTTGATTTAAAATGCCCAACAAAATCTTTAGTTTCTCTTTTTTTAGATTCCTCAGCAAAAGATTTTAATATTATAACACTAGAATCAATTCTTTGAGGTTTTTCTATTATTAAATTTTCTTCAGGTTTTTCAACTTGTTCTAAAATTATATTTAATTGCTCTTTTTTTACAGGATTTATATTATAATTTAATATATCTAAAAAAGTTTGATATATTTTTCCATTTCTACCTTTTTCATAAAAACTTTTAGATTTCTCAAATTCCAACCAATTGATATCAATATTATATCCATTATTTTTTATAATTTGAAATAAATCTTTATTAATTACAATAGGTTTATCTTTGGAAATAATTTTTTCATTGATTAAATTAAAAAATTCTTCATCAAATTCGACTTCTAAAAAATCTGGACTAATTAAATATCCTTTTTCTATAAATTTATTAATTATATCTTGTTTATTCATAAACCTAAACCATCCTTTAAAATATCATTTATTTTATCTATGATAGAAGGTGGGACAGCTAAACATAATTCTCTTGTTCTTCCATATCTACCTTTACTAATTACTTTAGCATTAATTATTCCTAACATATCTAATTCTGCTATAATATCAGAAACTCTTCTTTGTGTTAAAGGTCTTACACTACATTTAAAACAATATTCTTTGTAAGTATCATAAATATCTCCTGTAAAAACTGGTTTATTAGAACTATTTTTTACATATAACAATGAAAATAATGTTATCTTAGATTGTTTTGGTTGTGTTGATATAACATCTAGTATTCTATCATGTTCAATCTTTCCTTCAGCAGCATCAATATCTTCTATTTCTATAAAACTTTTATTCTCTCTTTCAGCTAATTCTCCAGAAACTCTAAGAAGTTCAAGAGCTCTTCTTGCATCGCCATGTTCTCTAGCTGCATAAGCAGAACATTTTTCGATAACACCCTCTTTAATAACATTAGCTCTAAATGCAATTTTTGCTCTTTGTTGTAATATTTTTTGTAATTGTATTGCATTATAAGGTGGGAATACTAATTCTTCCTCAGATAAAGATGATTTTACTCTCGGGTCTAAATTATCAGTAAAAACCAAATCGTTTGAAATTCCTATTAAAGATAATTCACTATTTTTTAATTCAGTATTTAATCTTGTTAAATTATATAAAACACTATCTCCAATTTTATAAACTAATTGATCAATTTCATCTAATACTATTACTAGTAATAATTTTTTTTCATCTAATTCATTAACAAATAATTTATAAACTTCATCTGTTGGTAATCCAGTTGCTGGTATTTCTTTACCAAATTCTCTTGTTAATTGCGCAATTAATCTATATTCAGTATCAGCAACTCTTTTTAATTTACAATTTAAATAAATAATTCTTAAATTAATTTTATTTTTCTTTGCAACATCATTCATATTTTCGCAAACATGTCTTATTGTTAAAGTCTTTCCAGAACCGGTTTTTCCATAAATAAAAACATTAGAAGGTTTTTCCATTCTTAATGAAGGTGCTAATATACTTGCAATTTGTTTAATCTGCTGTTCTCTATACAAAACTTCATTAGGATTATAATTTGACTGTAAAGCTTTTTTATTAGTAAATATAGGCTCTTTTTTAATATAATCTTCAAAAAAAGAAGTTAATTTTGACAAAATTTACCACCCCATTTTAACTTATTATAAAATAACTATCTTTTTCAATTTAATTTTATATTTAAACATTATTATTCTAAAAAATGAACACCAACACCTATATTTCCACTGGACATATGTTTATATAAATCAACACCTTAATTTCTTATAAAACTCAAAAATGATAACACTTCTACAAAATATAT
>JAZDLF010000037.1:0-61482 GCA_043802295.1 Candidatus Woesearchaeota archaeon
AAATTAGCACATAACATCACGCTTAAAATTATCATTAAACTAAATAAAGAACCCATTAATATCTTTTTATTCATTTGATTTCCACCTCTCACACTTTCTTTTTTGATAAATATTTTAGGATATAATTAAAATTATGTAAACAGAGCTAATATATAAAACTTTCGGCAATCAAGGAAAAATATGACTATCATTAAGTAATTAAAGAAAATTTTAGCTTTTATTTTGTTACTACTTCAAAGTTTATTTTTTTCTATTTTTTAGAATTAAAATTAGGATTATTATTAATATAATTAGTCCTATAATACCAGCAATTATAAAATTTGTATCTTCATAGAATTTCTTAGGACTAGGATTTAAAACTCTACCAGTTAATTGACTTATATATTGTTCATTAACTTCTTCAAAAATTAACCAAACTTTGTTATCTTTAATTTGAACTAAACTAACTTTTAAATCTCTTACACCATTTTTATCTAAATCAATTTTAAGAGTATTTGCTTTTTCATTTAAAGTAACGTAATCAACACCACCTTCTCTAATATTTTGATAAAAAGAATAAATCTCTAATTCAACAGTCTTACCCTCAGAAGTATCTTTAATACCATGAATTATAATTGTATGTTCATCATCAAGTAGATTAAATCTAACTCTATCCCCTTCTAAAAAAGGATAAATATATTTTGGTTCTTGACTAAAATCTAAATCAATAGTTCTACCAGGACCAGCTAATACTATTGGTGCTATTAATAAAAATATCAAAATAAATGCAATAATATTTTTCATAATCTTTTAGAAATATCAACTTCTTTTTAAACTTTATGATATTTCAACAATTTTATCATTTTCATTAAATATATCTAATGTATAAGCTAATTTTTTATTATCTTTAGAATAAACTGTAAATAATACATCATTATCTTTAACTAAATCACCTTTTTTAACATGTAGATAAATACCAGCTTCTTTATCTTTAGGAGCACCAGATATTCTAGCAATTTTAGCTATTGCTTTATTATCTACATTTTTAACATAACCCTCTTTTTTAGCAGTAACATTATATGAAAATTTACCCAATTTTATTTCATCTATTGTTATATCAGGATCTCCACCTTGTTCTTTTATGATTTCTTTCATTTTTATATAAGCTCTTCCAGACTCTAAAATTTCCTTAGCTTTTTTTTCATCACCTTTATCAATCATATTTAACATTAAACCAGCAATTTTGATAGATTTATTCTTTAAATCTTTAGGAGCATCATATTTATTTTGTAAAACTTTTAAAACATCTCTTGCTTCTAAATTAGGCCCTATTCCATTACCTAAAGGTTCAGAACCATCATTAATAAAAATTTTAATTTTTAAACCAAACTTTTTACCTAATTGAATAAATTTTTTACCAAGTTTTTTAGCTTCTCTTTTTGTTTGAATCTTAGCATCTTCTTTTTCTTCACCAATAGGAATATCTATTAAAACATGAGTTGCATTAACAGAAATTTTTTTGGATAAAACACTTGCTAATAATAAACTTTCACTATCTAAACTTAATGGTCTTTCAATTTTAATTAATTTATCATCAGCTCCAGCTAATTCATTAGCACCACCCCAAACAATACAACCATTTGTTTTTTCAACAACTTGTTTTATTTTTTCAATTGATAATTCAACAGGCGCTAGAACTTCCATTGTATCAGCGGTTCCAGCAGCACTTGTAATAGCTCTAGAACTAGTTTTTGGTATTGTTGCACCAGCAGCTGCTAATATTGGAACAATTATCATAGTTGTTCTATTTCCAGGAACTCCTCCAATTGAATGTTTATCAACTATAATCTTTTTATCTTTTAATTCTAATTTTCCACCGCTTTCTAAAATAGCTTTAATTAAATTTATAGTTTCATCTTTGCTTAGTTTATTTGAATAACAAGCAGAAACAAAATATGTTAATTCTATATCACTTAATTCATTATTAACTATACTTTTTATAATGCTAAAAATTTCTTCTTTATTCAAATATTCATTTTTTAATTTTTTCTTAATATAACTTATACACTCAGGTTTTTTTTCTAAAAGAATTTCTACAAGTGTATTATTTTTAACATTTAATCTTTTAGAAACTTCTTGAAATAAACCAATTTCACCAGGTTTTACAATTTTATTAGAAATATCCAAAGTTGCTATTATATCTTTTTTGCCATATATTATCTTAACTCGATCTAATGCAAACACATCTAATTTTCTTGCATCATCTTCATTTAAAATAGCTATAAATGGCCCTTCTTCTGTAGAAAGATCTAATACTTTAGCCTTTAGCTTCATTTTTTTCACTTAAATAAGTTTCAATAAATAACATTAAAATAGACAATATTAAAGGTCCAACAACCATTCCAATTAAACCAAATACTTGTAATCCACCAATTATTCCAATTAAAACTAAAATTGGATGTATGTTTGCTTTTCTTCCAATTAATTTAGGTCTTATTACATTATCAATAGTGCTTACAATTATTAATCCATACAAAAATAATCCAAATCCATTATAAAAATCACCATTTGATATTTTTATAATAGCAGCAGGTAACCATATAAAATAAGCTCCTAAAAATGGGATCATAGACAATACTGTCATTACAATACCCCATGTTATAGGTGAACTAACCTTAAAATACCATAACCCTATAGTCCCAATAGCACCTTGAACTATTGCTGTAAGAACAACACCATATAATACTGCATAAATTGTATCACCAAAATTTTTATATAATTTTATTTTATGATTTTCTTTTAAAGATAAAGCACTCAAAATTTTATTACTTATATATTCACCATCTTTAAACAAATAGTATATTGTAAAAAACATAACAAATAAACTAAGAATTAATTGTGGGATACTAAATAAAAAATTAGATGTTTTTTGGATTACATAAACAGATAGCCTATTCATTAAATCTTTTAAGTATGCATTTACATCTAATGTTCCTCCTAAATATCTAGAAATTTTATCAGCAAACACACCCAAATTAATTTGTGGAGCATTATAAAAAAATTTTACAGATTCATTCAACAAGGAATTAAATATAAATATCAAAGGAATAGTCATTATTAATAATATCAAAATAGATGTTATAAGTGAAGATATTGTTTTATTTTTAAGATATCTAACTATAAATTTATAAATCGGATAAAAAAGAAAAGTTAATATTATTGCACCAATCAATGCTATGATATATTTTTTTATTAAAAAAAATGATATCACTATCAAACCTAAAAATAAAACTCCTAATATATATTTAGATTGCTTTGAATAACCCAACCTCTTTTCTGCCATATAAAATTATTTCTTATTTATATTTATAAACCTTTTGATAAATAAATCAAGAATAAAAATAAAAAAAGAATTACCAATTAGGGTGTATTAACTTAGGATTTTGAGTAACAGTAAAATCAGTTCTTACATAATCTTTTATACCATAGTCATAAACAGCTACACTATAAACATCTGGCTTCCATGACACAGGTATCATAAAAGTCATTGTTTCTGAATCAAAACATTTACCACTTGATCTATTTTTATTTTGTTCCTTACAAAATAAATTACTAATCATTTTTCTAGAATTACCAAACATAAAATATAAATTTTTTCTAGCACCTTTTTCTCCAGGTGTTACTGTAATTGTTATTTTATTACCTTGTTGTACAGTAGTTGGTTCTACTGTAATTTTTGTAATTGAAGGTGTAGAAACCTTTCCAGTTATATCTAAATTAAATGTTACTAATGCTATTAATAATATTAATACTGCTCCCAATAAAATATTTTTATTTTCCATTTCATTACCTCATTTTTCATATACTAAAGGATATAATTTAGCTCTTGGATTTAAATTATAAGGATATGTGACTTTAAAATCAGTTCTTATATAATTACCTGAATAATAATCAAATACTTGTGCATAATAATTATTAGGTTCCCATGCACTTGATGTAGGATAAACTATTGTTATAGGTTCACTACATCTATAACCACTAACACAAACAGCTCCACTTTTACCTTTTCTAATAGTTCCTTGATAAAAATTAATATATCTATTCACACCACTTTTCCCAGGAATTATCTTAATAGTCAAATCTTCTCCAGCTCTTATTTCTTTAGGACTAATTATCATTCTTGTTACTTTAGAATCTTCACTAATATTATAACCAGTAAATCCTAAAAAATTAAATGAGATCATAGTTATAAGTAATATTAACAGCGCACCTATAACAATCTTTTTTTCATTATTAATGTTCATTTAACTCACCAAAAACCTTTCTCTAATATATTCTCCTGAATAATAATCAAATATTTGTATATAATAATCTCCAGATTTATAGTACTCTGGAACTATAAAAAAATAACTAGTTGGATTTACACATTTAACATTATCACATAATTGATCACTTTGTCCAACATAAACATAACCATTTTCACTCAATTTATAAAATGATAAAGTATTTGGTATTCCATCTTTACCAGGTTGTATTGTGATTTGTAATTCATCATTAGAAATAACCATTATTGGCTCAATAGTAATTTTTGTTACACCAGATTTTACACTATGCCCGGTAATACCAAAACTTAAAGTAAAAATAGCAATCACAAATATTATAATAGCACCAAGAATAACCTCTTTTTCTTTTTTATCCATTTATAGGGACACCTCTATAATAATATCACAAATTTACTAATTTAAATAGTTTTTGCTTAATAAACGTCAATATACTTTTAAAAAAACTTGGTTTTTCTTCATTCAAATTATCTTTATTTTCAAGATTTTCAATGCTTTTATTTTCCTCTTTTATCTCATCAACTTCTTGTTTACAATTATCAATTTTTTTATTATAACAAGAATTACTTACACATTCATCTTTAGTACAATTATTTTTATCATCACAATCTTGATTATTTTTACATTCTGTAACAATTGTATGAATACATTTTTTAGGAGTCCCAGTACATAAATCTAAAGTAGCAATATTATTATCATCACAATCATCATTTCCAGAACATTCTCCAGTATTTATTAACTCACAATAATTATCCACACATTTGTATCCAGAACTACAACCACAATCTTTACAGCATTTTTCTATTTCACCAGTTTCACATTTACCATTACCACATTCATAATCAAATAATTCAAATACATCAAAATTAACAAATCTTTCTTCTACTTCTTCTACAAAAAATATCTCATTTACAAATATCTTTACACCATCTATTTGTTTTTCTTCATATGCTTTAATTGCTTGTTTTTCTCCACCAACATCAAATACAACATTGCTAGATGTTATTCTCACAACTTTTATTGTTTTACCTTCAAATTCAGCGCTTTCACCACTTTTTAATTTGTTAGTAGAATTTGTAGAAGCATAAATAATACTTATTGTAAACAATAAAAAAACAAAATAGATTATTACTTTTTTTATTTCCATTGTTCTAAAGCACATTTTAATTCTTTATGATTTTTAGAGTATTCTTGAAGTGGAATTTTTTTAATACTAGATTCTATAGCATCCATCATTGCTTTTGCTCCTCCTTTAGTACCATATTTATTTCCATGAATACCTCCACCAGCTTGTATTATTATATTATTACCCATTATATCAATTAATTTGGGTACTAATCTAGGATGCAAACCACCAGAACAAACAGCAATAACAGGTTTAATATTATACCATCTTTGTTCTAAAAAATGTTCTTTTTTATTCTCTAAAATTAAATTTTTTTCAATTTCTTCTTCAATATCATAAATAGTATTTTTAGAACCTTCCATTTTACCAATAGCTGTTCCAATATGTAAACTATCAACACCAATTAATCTAGCAATTTTAGCTATTGTCAACATTGAAATACCATGTTTTTTATTTCTTGTCAAAATAGCATGTCCAGCTCTATGTGCATGTAATGGTAAATTAAATTCTTTATTTCTTACAGTTTGTAAAGAACTCCATCCAAGAGTTATAATATCTAACATTAAATAATTACCATGATTTTTTTTAACAAATTCGCCTCTTTTAATCATCTCATTAGTTTCAGCAGTTATATTTGGTAAATATGCTTTTTTTTGTCCAGTTTCTTTTTCAGCCTCTTCTTTTAATTTTAAAGTCTCTATAACTCTTTTTTTGAATAAATTAAAATTTTGATTACTTAAATTTTCATCATCTTTAACAATATCACATCCACCAATCCACGCCTCATAAGCAACCCTAGCATGATTTTTGTAATCTAAACCAATCTTTGGCTTTATTATTGTCCCTAATAATGGTCTTTTTTTAATGCCTAAATTTTTTCTAATTCCTTGAATTCCAAATTTTGGTCCTTTAAAACTATTTATAATTTTTTTAGGAAATTCAATATCAAGTAATCTCAAATTTTTAACAGATTTCATTCCAAAAATATTTCCAGCTATGCTAGATAATATTTCAGGCATATTACCTAATTCAAATAATTCATAAGGATAAGCAATTTTTACATATTTTCCATTAATATTAAAAACTCTTGCTCTTAATTTCATAATTTTTTTGTTCATAGTACTAACATTAGTCCATGTTCCAATAGAGCTTTCAGCAGCAATATCATTACAAACTTGTTTTATAGAACTAGAATTTGGTTCAACATAATACTCACAAATCAAATCATTTTTATTGGGTTTATATTTTAAATCTATATAATCCATATTAACCTCTTTTTATTTAATTAATGCTTACTTATTTATTAATATTTCTTAATAATTTAGGTAAGTAACCTATATCTTTTATAACATAATTAGGCTTATATTTTTTTAATTTATTTTTGGTAGAAACTCCAGTTAAGACAGATATAACTTTTACTCTTGCTCTTTTTGCAGCAATTATATCATAAATAGAATCACCAACATGATAATCAGCCTTTATATTCAATAATTTTTCAGCTTTAAAAATTTCATCAGGATATGGCTTACTTCTTTTAACATCATCATGCCCTATTATAACATCAAATAATTTTTTATTTATTTGGGTATGTCTTAACAAAGGTTCTAATTCTTTATGAGTGCAATTTGTAACTAATGCAATTTTATAATTTTTCTTTAATTCTTTTAAAGTCTTAACAACATTATTTATTTGTCTAGCATACTTTGCTGTTTTTTTAACATAATTATGATGCAATTCTCTTAATCTTATTATTTTTTCTTCAGGTAATTTTGGTAATAATGCTCTCAAAACTTCACCAGCATGTCTTCCATCTAATAAAGGTCTTAATTTTTTTAAAGTTATCAAAGGTAAATTCAATTTTTTAAAAGCTAAATTAAATGCTTTTAAATGAGCTATTTTAGTTTCAATTAATGTTTGATCTAAATCAAAACAAATCAAATCACTTTTCATTTTTTAGAAATCCATGGATAAACTTGTTTAACTTTTCTAACAAAATCTTTTGGTTTTAAAATTCCTAATTCAGATATTATTGCAGTTACATATTTATTTTCAGTTATATCAAACGATAAATCTTCCACTTTAACTTTTTTAGGTGCATTTTTCCAAACTTCTCTAAAATCTCTTATTTCAATCTTAATTGGCCTTGGTGTAAATTTCCAAGAATTACCAGCAATATAAACTGGTATTTTATGATCATAACATATTTCTGCAAACATACTAGTTCCAACTTTATTTACAACATCTCCATTATTAAAGATAGCATCACAACCAATTAACATTAAGTCAGCTTCTTTCAACAATTTATCTTTTTTCAAAGCAGCGCCAGCTGCAGAATCAATAATGGTTGTAACTTTAATTCCATATTTACTTAACTCTTTAGCTGTTTTTCTTCCTTGATATAAAGGTCTTGTTTCTGTATTATAAACCTCAAATTTTTTCTTTTGTCTTTTAGCTTCTTTTAATATTTCTAGAACAGTTGAACTATGACAATGTGTAAAAACAATGCCTCTTATTTTTTTGCTACCTAGTTTTGCAATTTCCCATTTATCATTTTTTATATGATCAATCGTTTGTTCTTGTCCATAAATTTTAGCATATTTTAATGCATTCCTTAACATAGGTTCTGTTGGTCTTGCATGAATAATCTTTTTATAAGAAAAATTTTTTAAAGATAAAGCATTTACACCAGCAATTGCAATATTTTCTGCACCTTGTATCTTTATCTTTTTTATTCTATTAATAACCTCTTTAAATTGCATATTATTAATATCTTATAAAAATTTATAAAACTTGTTATTTATTTTTAGGTTGCAACAATCATAAACTATTTAAATTATCATTTAGATTTTTATAAAAATGAAAGATAAACTCGATAAAATACTATTGTTCCCAATTATAATAATGGGAGTTTATTTTATATATCGTTTGATTGATCAATCTCAAATTATAACAAATTTTCCTTTAGATTATACTAATGACATTTCTGCATATATTACTATGTTATTTTTTCTAGCTAAATATGGTTATAATGCATTAATTCCAAATTGGTACAATGGTTTTATTTTATTTAAAATAATACAACCAGGTTGGTATCTTTATACATTACCAATATATCTATTAACAAAAAATATTTTATTAGCAACTTATATTTCATTGGTATCATTATTTATTATAGGTTTAATCTTATTATTTATAATAGGAAAAAATAATAATTTTTCATTAATCAAAATTTTGGCTTTTTTTACTTTCTTTTTTGCTGTAGCAACAAATCTTGGTAATTGGATAAGATTGGGTCGTGTAACAGAATTATTTGGTTGGATTTCATTTATAGCATTAGCTATGATTGTATTATATTATAAAGATAGACCTATAGACAAAAAATTTCTATTTTTATTTATTCCTATTCATTTTATAACAGTAATATCTCATTTTTCAGAAACAATAGTTTCACAATTTTTAGTTTTAATGTTATTTTTAATTAAACCAAAAAAAGAGAAAAATCTATTAATTTTATATACAATTATTAGCTTGATTTTATCTTCATTCTGGTGGTTTCCTTTTTTACTAAATGCATTTAAATTAAATATCTCATCAGATCTAACTTATTTTTATATTTTTAGATTATTAAATTTTAACTCTGAATGGATATTAAGAAATATAGCAAGTTTTATTATACCATTTATTTTATGGTTCACATTTTATTATTATTGGAAGTCTCAAGACAAGCCTAAAAAAGAATTAATTTTTATTTCTCCAATTATAATCTTTAGTATTTTATTTATAACAAGGCTAATAATATTCATCCCAATTTTTAATAGAATTTACCCAGATGCTCATCTAAATTTATACCTATTTTTTGGAATATTTTATTTTTTAAAAACCCCATATAATATTTATTCTAAAAAATTAAGAAGCATAATTCTACTAATACTAATAATCTTACCTATTATTAGTATTTCTATAAATATTATTCATACTCCACTATTCAAAATACCAGGTCAATTAGAAAATGAAACACTATCAATTTTACAAAAAGTAAATGACAAATATTTAATTGTAGCAACACCAGAAGCAATTAAAACATCTTTTCCAAGAGCATATTATTCTTATGGTGCTATTTATTATAATCTATCAACATCATCTGGTTGGTATGATCCAGTGAAAGAATCCTATTATATTAACATGACTGATAGTCTTCCATTATATGTTAAAGATAAAAACTGTAAAGATCTAATTAAAACTTTAAAAAAATTAAACACAACAAAAATAATAACCTATGATGATTATTGTAATAATCTAAAATCTTGTAATCTAAAACAAAAAATAAAACAAGATAGAGTTTGTTTGTATTCTACTTAACTACATTCCAATTATAGCTTTAAAACCAGCCCAATATCTATTTATATCTTCAAAAGATCTAATATTAGTAATCTGTTTTGCTAAATATCTTGGTCTTAAATAATATTTTTTATAGGCATTATCAATAAACTTTTTATATTCTTCTTTATCTATTCCATCCGGAACATACATTATAATAGAGTGATCTAATTGACTACAACTTTTACTAAAATCAAATTTATATCCTTTATCAATTAAAATTTTATAAAGTTCAGTTCCAGGATAAGGTGTAAATTTATTAAAATGTGCTAAGTCCATATTCATTTTAATTGCAAAATCTAAAGTTTTTTGCATGCTTTCTAAAGTATCACCAGGAGTACCAATAATAAAATCAGCTCTAACACTTAAACCAACTTCATGAGCCCATTTTACTGCTTGTTCATTTTGTGCAACAGTAGTTCCTTTTTTTAATAATCGTAAAATTTTATCATCACCAGATTCTAAACCATATAGAACCTGCCAACATCCAGCATCTTTCATTCTTTGTAACATTTCTTTAGTTACATGATTTGTTCTTGTTAAACAGCACCAACCAATTTTGATGCCACGTTCTTTCATTAAATCAAATATTTCATATAATCTTTTTTTGTCTAATGTAAATGTATCATCAAAGAATTTAAGTTCTTTAGCACCATATTTATTTATTAATTCTTCAATTTCATCAACAACATTTTTCGCACTCCTAAATCTATAACTAGTTCCAAAAATAGCTCTATCACAAAATGTACACTGATAAGGGCAACCTCTTGAAGTCATCAAAACACCTAATGGCAATTTCCTATAAGAAGCAGGTGTTGGATGATAATCTTTTAATGGAGGTAATAAATGTCTTGCAGGAAATGGTATACTGTCTAAGTCTTTAATAAATTCTCTCGGTTTTGTAAAAACAATTTTTTCTTTTTCTTTATACACAATTCCATTAACTTTTTTTAAACTAGAACTCTTTTCAAAAACCTTAATCAATTCCAAATAAGTTACTTCACCTTCACCAATAACACCAATATCAAAACAATCATCTTGAATAGCTTCTTTTGGTAAAGCAGTAACATGAGACCCACCAATTATAACTTTAATATTTTTATCAATATCCTTAATATCTTTAGCAACTTTTATTACACTTTCGAATGTGGGTGTAGTTGTAGTTATTCCAACAATATCAGGTTTTTCATTCCTAATATATTCTTTAATCTGAGAATGAGTCATAAAATTTCCTTCAGCAATCTTAACATAATAACCTTCTTTTTCTAAAACAGCAGCAATATAAGCAATACCCAATGGTTGTATTATATTCATAACATCTTTCATACTCTTAGTTTCACCAACTATATCTTCCATACTAAATGGAGGATTTACCAAGATTGTTTTAATTTTTTTGTCCATTTTAATAATAATCAGTTCTCAAATCTTCTTTTTTAATGCTTAAAAAATTTATTAAGCTTTTTAATCCATTAATCATATGATCTGGATGTGAAAATAACATCTTAGTCTTTTTTGCTATATATTTTGGTCTAAAATAGAACTCTTTATAAAATTTTTTTTCCCATTCAATAAAATTATTATTCTTATTTTTAAATTCAGATGTATAAGGAAATAAACTAAAGTTAATATTGCACTTTAATTGATTAAATAAATTAGTTCCAGGGTAAGGTATTAATTGACTAACAACAACATAATCAAAATTAATCTCTTTTGCTAATTCTAAACTTTTATTGAAATCATTTTCATCTTCATTTGGAGCACCAACAATAAAAAAACCCATAGTCTCTATACCAACGTCTTGAACCATTTTAACTTGATCTTTTATTTTGTAAGAATCATAACCTTTCTTATATAAATCTAAAATTTTTTGAGAACCACTTTCAATACCAATTTGTATTCTTATACAACCTGCTTTTTTCATAATTTCTAAAGTTTCTTTGTCTAAAGTATCAACTCTGCTTAAACAAATCCATTTAATTTTTAAATTTTTATCAATTATTTTTTGACATATATCTTTTATTCTTTGTTTATTAACATTAAATGTATCGTCTATAATCTTAAAATATTTTATACCATATTTATTTACACATTCTTCAATCTCTTTAACAACATTATCAACAGATCTATAAACAATCATTGATCCATATGTATGTACACAATAACTACATTGATATGGACATCCTCTTGAAGTTTGTATAATAGTAAATGGTTTTTTCATTAAGAACTCAGAATATAATTCACTTTTAATCAAATCTCTTGATGGAAATGGTAATCTGTCTAACTCTAAAACTCTGATTGCATCTTTATTTATAAATATTCTTTTACCTTTCCTATACGCAATTCCTCTAATATCTTTTACATTTATATTATCTTTAATAGCATCATATAAATTAGAAAAAACCAATTCAGGTTCTCCTTTTATTATGTAATCTATTTTAGAATTATTAAGAACCTCTTTAGGAAATATTGTTGGTAAATAACCAAAAACTATAATATTTAAATTAGATAATTCATTTTTTATTTTTTCAATATTGTCAATATCCTCTTGAAATACTTCAAATCCAGTTATTGTAACTAAGATGTTAGCATTAAATTCTTTAATTTTATTTATAACATCTTCAATATTTAGTTTCTCAGCAATTGCATCTATTAAAATTATATCATCTTTCTTCCATTCTTTAACAATAGCAGAAACATACATTAATTCTAGTGGTGGATATAAAAAATTAGGAGCATTATATGAACACATATATCTCCTTACAACTTGGTTTTTATTTGGTAAATTTAATACAACCGTTTTCATTTTTAATTTTCATAGTAGAATATTTATTAACATTATGTATTTATTTTCTTAATCTGTACCACACTCTAAAAGTATTCAACAAAGTTTTAGGGCCATGCTTAAAAACATTAAATGACCCACCATACCAATGACTATATTTTACTGGTATCTCTTCCATTTTATAACCAGCTTTTTTTAATTTAGCAAATAATTCAACATGTATATCAAATTTATTACTTTCTAAATTTATATTATCTAGCGCTTTTTTCTTAAAAATGACAAAACCACTACCAATATCTTCTATGTCTAATCCAAACAAAATTTTATTTATCATATTATAAATTCTACTAGGATAAACCCTAGAAAATGGTATATCTCTATTTTTTCTTTCATATCTTGATGCTATTACAACATCATTATGATTCATTTTACTTATAAAATTATTTAGTAAACTCAAATCAAAACACAAATAAGCATCAGCATCAAAATAGATAATATATTCTCCTATAGAATCTTTAAATAAATTTTTTAAAGTGTAACCCAAACCTTTATTTTCTTCATTAAAAAAAACTCTTACATTTTTTTTCTTAGACAATTTATTTAAAATATCTTTACTATTATCTTTACTACCATCATCTCTAAACAAAATCTCATATTTATCTGTAATTTTTTTTAGTTCATTATCAATATTAGAATATGTTCCATTCAAAATTTTACCAGAGTTATAAACCGGAATAACAGCAGATATTTTCATCATAATACCTCATGCTTATAAGTATCAGGGTCTTCTTCAAAAGGTCTTGTAGCATATGAAAAAAATATTACAGGATTAAACCCTTTTATTGCATGAGCAATATTTTTACCAATTCTAATTCGATCACCGACAGACATAATAATTCCCTCTAGTCTTTCTTTTGTATTTATATCTTCTAGATAAACTTTAGCTTTACCCTTTAATATTATAATATATTCTTCTTTATTTTTGTGATAATGATTACCTCTAATTTTACCTTTTATAATACTACCACCATAAATTGTACCAAAATCAATATGACTACCATTATTTTTTAGTTCATCTCTAGTCAAGCATTGAATTAGAGTACCTTTTCTATCAACAAAGACCTTTTTTTTAATTTCAAGACTTAACCTATTAATTTTATAATCCATAAAACACCTTATGCATCCCTTCAAATATTACTTTATAATATTTATGGTTTTTTATACTACAAATCCAAAAGTCTTATAAACAATTTATTCAAGTTTAAAGATAATGAAATCTTTAAAAAATATATTAATACCATTATGTTTATTTACTTTATTTTTATTAATATTTAATATATTTTCAATTAGAATAATACTTACTGATACACCACAATATATTGGTGTTGCTAAAGAATTTGCAGGAATAAGTTTATCAAAAGTACGTGCAACATCATCTTTTGTTTATGGTTTTTTTCTAGGACAATTTTTAAAAATAGCTCCTTTTTTATTAACAATTAAAATTGTAAATATGTTATTCTTGGTTTTTGATGCAATATTAATTTATTTTATAACAAAAAGAAAAGAATCATTTTTACTATGGATATTCTCACCAATTGTTTGGTATATGGCCCCATATATTAGTCCAATCTTACCAGTATCATTTTTATTTCTTTTAGCTTATTATACACTAAAAAAATATGAAGGAGAAAATAAGTTCATACATTTTATACTTTCATCATTATCTTTAGGGATAGCATGTAGTTTATGGTCAGCTTCAATATATTTAACAATATTTTTTTTAGTATCATTTTTCTATGATAAAAAGTTAATACAATTAATTTTATATTTGATACCATTAGCAATTGGGTTTTCTATAAGACTTTTGATTGATTATTATTATTTTGGATTTCCATTTTTATCACTTATAACTGGAATAGGCAGTAACGTTATTTACTTATTAGGAAAAGCCAATATTGACGTTGCATATATACCTCCTAAAACACCATTTTACATTTTGTATCTAATAACTATAATTATAATATCACCTTTTTTATATAAATTATATAAATTAAATATCCAAGAAAATAAAAAAGAATTAATTTTTTTATTTTTGACTTCTATTTTGCTACTTAATCCATACAATTTTCAATTAAGATATTTATTAGTAATATCCCCTTTTTTAATAATACCACTAAGTAAATTGATTAATAAAAAAGAATTAATAATAAGCATAATAATATCTTTAATAATTATATTTGGAGCGACACATAATTACTTTACAGATAAAAAAGATAAACTTATGGAGCAAGACCTTAGTAATATAGCTAAAGAATATCCAAATCAAATTTTTATATCAGGTACATCAAATAAATATATATATTCATTTACTTTCTCAACTTTATATTGGGGGGAAGGTATTAAAAAATTTATTGCATTTGATGAATATTATTTATATAAAACAAATCAATCTACATTCTCAGATTACAGATTTGAAGTAAAACCTAAAATAGATATATTAAAAAAATTGAAGTTAATAATATCATATGAAAAAACAGATGATATAAATTTTGATCAAATAAAATATTTAATAACCGAAAGAGATGATAAGAAACCACCAGCACCTAAAGAGTTCAAGTTAATCAAAAAATATAATATCTTAGATCTTTATAAAAAAGAATAATAATTCAAAAGATTTTTATATAGAACATTGGGCTACTCAAAAATGAAATTAAGCATTGTATTACCAATTTATAATGAAGAACTTAATATAAAACCTCTTTATAATAGCCTTAAATCTGTTTTAAATTCTATGAAGTGTAAATATGAAATAATATATGTAGATGATGGATCTACTGATAATAGTTTAAAAAATATTAAGGAATTAAGAAGAAAAGACAAAAATGTAAAAATAATAAAATTTAGAAGAAATTTTGGTCAAGCAACAGCATTAAATGTAGGTTTAAAACACGCAATAGGAGATTATATGATAATTCTAGATGCAGATTTACAAAATGATCCTAAAGATATTCCAAGACTAATTGAAAAAATAAAAGAAGGTTATGACTTAGTTGTAGGATGGAGATATGATAGAAAAGATTCATTTTTTAAAAGATTATTTTCATCATTTGCAGGATTATTAAAAAGATTAATTCTAAAAGAAAAGATACACGATTCAGGTTGTACATTGAAAGCTTTAACAAAAAATGCAGCAAAAGAACTAAATATATATCATGAAATGCATCGCTATATAGCTGCTTTATTAAGTTTAAAAGGATATAAAATTACAGAAATTAAAGTGAGACACTTACCAAGAGTTCATGGAAAAACAAAATATAATAGCAAAAGACTAATTAAAGGTTTTTTAGATTTATTAATAATAAAATTCTGGATGGATTATTCAACAAGACCAATACATTTTTTTGGAGGATTAGGAATACTGTCTTCTTTAATTGGTTTTATTTTAGGCACTTATTTAATAATAGATAAATTTATTTTTAATCAGCCTATAGGAAATAGACCTCTATTATTATTTTCAGCTTTATTGATAATACTAGGTTTTTTATTAATAATATTTGGATTTTTAGCAGATATAATGGTAAAAATTTATTATAATCAAAAAAATGAAGAACCATATAGCATAGAATATAAACAATTTTAATATGGACAAATCTAAATTAAATGAAATAAAATTACATGATACATTATCAGATAAATATAAAAATATTAGATTTAAGAATAAAAATGGATCATATTATAATAAGATCTGGTCAGAAAAAATTTTAAATAAAATCTCTAAAAATTTTAAAAATATCCTAGATTATGGTTGTGGAGTTTGTTCATTTTATAAATACATAAATTCAAAATATGTTGATATAAGTTATATTGGAACAGATATATCATTTTCCATGATAAATATTGGAAAAAAAGAATTTAAAAATATTAATTTAGTCGTAGCTGATGGAGAAATACTACCTTTTAAGAATAATTCTTTTGATTTGGTTATAGGCCGTGGAATTTTACACCATTTACCAAATCCTGAAAAAGGCATTAAAGAAATATCACGAATATTAAAAAATAATCAACAGATAATCTTCTCAGAGCCTAATAACAATATATTATTGAGTATACCAAGATTTATTGCTAAAAAAATAACAAAACATTTTACAGAAACTCATATTAGCTTCAAAAGAAAAGAACTAATTAAAATGCTCAAAAATAATGACTTTGAGATTAAATCCATTGAAAATTTTGGTTATTTCGCATTTCCATTTGGTTTACCAGACATAATATCAATTTTAAGATTAATGCCTTTATCATTCTTTAAAATATTGATAAAAATAGATAATATTCTATCTAAAATTCCATATATCAAAACATTAAGTTGGCATATTATAATTTTAGCTGAAAAGGATACAAAAACTATATAAACTCTTTTTTATTGGATTTGATTAATGGTACTTGAATCAATAGTAACACCAATAAAAGCTGAAAAAAAACCATGGGACATGTTCTTTATAGGTCTATTATATTCTTCAGTAGCCATGTTTTTAGCTTTGTGGATATTTAGAGATCAAGCTAGTTTAGTTATGGTCTTTTTAACAGTAACAGCTACAGTTCCATTAATGTATAATACTTTAAAATTTGAAGAAGAAAAAGATTTATCCATAGAAAAAGAAAGAACTTTACTTAAAGAGCATAGTAAAGCATTATCTTTTTTTATGTTTTTATTTTTGGGTTTTTTATTAGCATTTGCTATTTGGTATGTTTTTTTACCAGAAAAAGTAATAGAACAAACATTTAATATCCAGTTACAAACCATAAAATCAATAAACTCAAAAATATTAGGACATTCTATAACATCATCTTCATTAGCATCTGATGTTTTATTACAAATATTTTCAAATAATGTTAAAGTATTACTCTTTTGTATATTTTTTTCATTTTTTTATGGAGCTGGCGCTATATTCATTTTAACTTGGAATGCATCTGTAATAAGTGCGGCTATTGGAACTTTTATAAGAAATAACATTAGTATGTATGCTGATTCTATTGGTTTAACAAAAATAGCTGGTTATTTTGGTGTTTTTTCACTAGGTTTATTAAGATATTCTATCCATGGTATTCCAGAAATATTAGCTTACTTTATAGGGGGGTTAGCAGGTGGAATTATTTCAGTTGCTGTAATAAGACATGATTTTGGAAGTGGTCACTTTAAAAAAATATTATTTGATTCGTTAGACTTAATTATTTTAGGAATATTTGTCTTATTTATTGCAGCATTGCTTGAAGTATTTGTAACACCTTTATTTTTCTAAAACATGTCAAATGAAATTGAACAAAGAAAAGAAAATATACTCAAAGTAATAAAAGAAAATGAGAAATGGATAATATATTCTTTATTATTTTTAATAATAATATCTGGTTTTTATATAAGAATAGAAAATTTACCTTTGCTTAAAGATATTACAACAAATAAGTATATACCAATGGAATTAGATTCTTTTGTTTATTTAAGATATGCTCAATATATACTAGAACAAGGTAAATTATATGACATTGATACAATGAGGTATTATCCTCTAGGTGCAGATATGTCAATGGAAACCACGTTTTTATCATATTTTATAGTTTATTTATACAAATTTATTCATTTTTTTATACCCAATGTAACAATAGAATTAATAGATATTATTTATCCGCCAATAGCGTTTGCTATATCTACATTATTTTTCTTTTTATTAATTCGAAGATTATTCAATGCAAGATTTGCTTTATTATCATGCGCATTTTTAACAGTTATACCTACATTTTTATCAAGAACAATAACTGGATTTTCAGATAAAGAAGCTCTAGGAATTTTATTTATGTTTATTGCTTTTTATTTGTATATTGTTGCATGGCAATCTAAGAAGATTATTAATAATATAATTTTTGGATCCTTAGCTGGACTTTTTACAGGATTAATGTCTTTGGCATGGGGTGGTGTAAGTTATGTAACAATGACAATTTCATTTTTTACCTTAGTTGAATTATTTTTAAATAAATTTGATAAAAAAGATTCTTATATATATACATCTTGGTTTATTTTTACAATATTATTCATGTCATTTTTAACAAAAAAATATAGTGGTCTTTTAGGTTTATTGCATACATCTACATATAGCATGTTATTTTTTACTTTTTTATTGGTAATTATAGATTATATTATAATAAAATTAGATTCTTTTAAAATCAAAGAAAAAATAGATAAAAAAATTCCATCAGGAATATTTACTTTTTTAATATCTTTACTACTAACAATAATAGTAACTATAATTACTTCTGATTTTATGGTGTTATTAAAACAAATTAAATATCTTTTCTTAAAAATGATAGGTTCTATGAATATAGAAACAAGATTTGGCTTAACAGTTCAAGAATCTATGAGGCCATATGTTTCAACATGGATATCTGATGTAGGCTGGATATTTACATTTTTGTTTATTTTAGGATCAATAATACTATTTTATGATATGATCAAACATATAAAACATAAAACTAAATTATTCACTTTTTTATATGGAATAACTATACTTTCATTTATATTTGCAAGATATTCAAGCAATTCTATCTTGAATGGTGATTCAAATTTATCACTCTTACTTTTTTTAGTAATACCCGGTTTTTTTATTTTAATCCTAATCTATATTTATATTCAAACGTTTTATAAAAATAAAGAATTGTTTAAAGAAATTTTAAACACTGATAAAAAATACCTTTTTATATTTATTATATTTATTTTAATGAGTGTTGCAGCCTTATCTGCAATTAGAAATGTATTTACTTTATCTATAATCATATCATTTTTAGGATCTTATGCTTTAGTTCGTGGCTTAGAAATAGCATCTAATTTAAAAGATAAATTAACAAAATATAGTATCATTGTTTTAGTATTAATATTACTATTTGCACCATTTATAAATGGTAGTTTAGTAAATGACACCCAAGATGTTTACATTTCAGCAAAAAATACAGGTCCAGGTTATAACCAACAATGGCAACTAGGAATGGATTGGGTTAGAAAAAACACTCCTAAAGATGCAGTATTCGCACATTGGTGGGATTATGGTTACTGGGTTCAAGAAGGTGGTGAAAGGGCAACAGTAACTGATGGAGGCAATTGGATTTCTGTATGGAACTACTATTTAGGAAGATATTTATTAACAGCCCAAAATGAAACAGAGGCTTTAGAATTTTTAAAGACACATAATGCATCTTATGTTTTAATAATACCTGATGAAATTGGTAAATATGGGGCTTATTCTAGTATAGGTTCTGATGAAAATTATGATAGATTATCTCAAGTGGGAACATTTATTATGGAACCAAAAGCCACACAAGAAACAAGAAATGAAACAGTGTATCTATATACAGGAGATTTTCCATTAGATGAAGATTTGATATATCAAGGAAAATTATTGCCAAGAGGTAAAGCAGTTATAGCTGGTATAATTTTACCAATACAAACTACAAATGAATCTTTAACTATTGGTCAACCAGTAGTAGCAATAATTTATCAAAATCAAAGAATAGATTTATCAATACAATGTGTATTCTTTAATGAACAAGAAATTAATTTTCCAACTTATGATTTAAAAGGATGCTTTAGAATAATTCCACAATTACAACCCAATGGTCAAGGTAACATTATTGGTGGAGGACTTTATTTATCCGAAAAAGTAAGAAGAACATTATTTGCACAGCTCTATTTATTAGATAAAAAATGGCCCAATTTTACAGAAGTTTATAATGATAAAGATAAATGGCCTTTAGTTTTTTATATGGGAAATATAATTGGCCCATTTAAAATATGGAAAGTAACTTACCCACCAGATATAAAACCAAATGAAGACTATTTATTAAAAACATTTCCAAATAAGCAAATACAATATGCAGAAGGTTGAAAATGTATGAAATAATAATATCTTCATTAATCAGTTTTTTTGTAACATTAATAGCAATACCTAAACTAATAAAATATCTTAAAAAAATTAATCTAGAAGTTAAAGATCAAAATAAACAAAATAAACCTTTAGTACCATCATCAGGTGGAATAGCTGTAATGGCTGGAATATTTATGGCAATAATGTTCTTTGTTGCAGTCTCTTTTTATAATTATAAAGATAATATAATACATGTCTTAGGTGGGATTTTAACAATAGTAATGATAACTTTTATAGGATTTGTAGATGATTTAATAATAAAAAAGAATAAAGAATCATCTTATGGTTTAAAACAATGGCAAAAACCATTACTTACATTAGTAGCTGCAATTCCATTAATAACTGTTTATTCAGGAGGTACAATAGTAAAAATTCCTATTATAGGTAGTTTTATAGGTAGAACAGATTTTGGGATAATCTATATTTTAGCATTAATACCCATAGGAATTGTTGGAGCAGCTAACATGATCAATTTATTAGCAGGTTTTAATGGATTAGAAGCAGGAATGGGAATTATTTATACTGGAGTGTTGTCTTTATATGCTTATATAAATAATAGACCAATAGGATTATTATTTTCTTTAATAACATTCTCTGCATTAATCGCTTTTTATATTTATAATAAATATCCAGCCAAAATACTCCCAGGAGATTCTTTGACTTATTTACTAGGAGCATCACTTGCATGTATCGCTATTTTAGGTGATATGGAAAAACCAGCATTAATATGTTCAATACCATTTTTTATTGAGTTTATTTTAAAAGCACGTAGTAAATTTAAGGCTCAAAGTTATGGTTACTATAAAGATAATAAGATACATTCACAATATAAAAAAATATATTCTGTTACACATATATTAACAAGAACAGGTAAATTTACAGAAAAACAAATAACATATATTCTAATATTTTTTGAATTAATGATATCAGCCTTAGTTTTTATAATATAAAAATGAAAAAAGATTTTACATTGATAATACCTGCATATAATGAAGAAAATAGAATTGAACAGACATTAAATTCTATACATAACTCTTTTAATGATTCAATTGATGTTATTATTGTTTCTAATGGTAGTATTGATAATACTATTAATATATTAAAAAAATACAAATTAAAATATAAAAATTTTGATTATTTAGACTTCAAAGAAAAATTAGGTAAAGGTGGTGCAATTTTAGAAGGTTTAAAAAAAACAAGAACAAAATATATTGGATTTATAGATGCAGATGATGCTTTTGATTTAATTTATATAAAAGAAATAATAAAAGATTTAAAAAATAATGATGTTATAATTGCATCAAAGTGGAAACATCAATCTTTCTTTGAAGTTAATGAACCATTTTTAAGAAAAATTATGAGTAGAGGCTGGAATATATTAGTAAAAATACTACTTAAACTTAATTTTAGAGATACTCAAGCAGGCGCAAAATTTTTTAAAAAATCAGCCTTTGATAAGATAAATACACCCTTCATAAGCAAAAAATTTGCATTCGATGCAGAGCTTTTATATAAATTTAAAAAAAATAGATTTTTTATAAAAGAAGTATATACTCCTTCTGTATATAAAGCTGAGACAACATTTAGATTTAAGGATATATTTTCTATGTTTACAGATTTAATAAAAATATGGTGGTCAAAATAAAAAAATTTATTTGTCTAACATTTGATATTGAAGAATTTGATTTAGTTAATAATAAAAATGATCAATTTAATTTAAGTTATATTGGTACATTAAATATATTAAGGCTATTAAATAAAAATAATATAAGATCAACATTTTTCATTACATCTACTTTTGCTGAGAAATATCCAAGTTTAATAAAAGAAATTTCAAAAAAACATGAAATTGCTAATCATGGTTATTCACATGAACATAACTACAAAAAAATGGATAGTCAACAGGCTTTAGACTTTATAAAAAAATCTAAATTTATAATCGAAAAAATAATAGGTAAAAAAATATATGGATTTAGAGCACCAGGATTATTTGCTCCAAAATATAAAGTTATAAAAGAATCAGGTCATGAATATGATAGTTCATTACATCCAACATTTGGATTTTTTCATTACAATAATTTTTTTAAAAAAAGAAAAATTTATGTAGAGGAAGGCATTAAAATAATTCCAGTATCAGTCACACCATTAATAAGAGCTCCTTTGTTTTGGTTTGCTTTTAAAAATTTTGGTTTAACTTATATTAAAACATGTACAAAATTTTGTTTTATAGATCAAAATTATGTAAATATGTATTTTCATTCATGGGAATTTAGTGATTTAAAAAAACAAAAAATTAACTATTTTTATAAAAGAAATAGTGGATTAATATTAGAAAAAAAATTAAATAAATATATAACATGGTGTTTATCAAATAATTATGAATTTATAACTATTAAAAATTATATAAATAAAATAAAATGAATAAAATAAAAGACAATAATATTTATTTATTAGTACCCTTAATAATATTTGGATTTATAATAGGTACAATTTTTGCATTACATATAAAAATAATGCCTGATGAATCAATTTATGCTGGTAGAGCTATTAATTTTTTTAAGTCTAATCAATTATCAACAATTGATCAACAACCATTATTTTTTTATTTAACAGATGTATTCTATAATTTATTTGGAGTTAATCTATTTGGAGCAAGATTTTTAGCATTATTTTTTGGTTATATATTATCAATACCTTTAATATTTTTAATTACTAGAAAATTATATGATAGCAAGATAGCTATATTATCATCATTTATATTTACATTTTCACCTTTATATTTAAAAGTAATAACTGGTGTTGCAGATGAGGGTATGGTTTTCTTTTCTTTATTAAGTATATATTTTTTTATTAAAACAATAAAAGATAATAATAAATTTATAATTTTAAGCTTATTATTTTTAGGCATAGCTATATTATTAAAACCAATTGCATTACTTTTTTTATTATCTTATTTTATGTATCTAATATATTTATCCTATAAAGATAAAGAAACCAAATTTTTTAGTAAAAATAAATTTAAAAATTATATTATTGCTATATTAATTTTATTAATAACATTATTACCAATATTTACTTATAATTACTTATTTTATAAAGATAAACAAAAAACGGATATTTTAGTTAATAGATTTTTAGAATTAAATATTCAAGATTATGCCGAACTTGGTGGTGCTAGTGAAGGAATACATTTATTAGATTTACCTCAAGGTCTAACATCAATTTTATTAAGATTAATAAAGTGGGATCCATTATTATTTTTATTTTTTATAGGAGGTTTATCTTTATTGATATACAAAAAAGATAAATGGGCTAAATTTTTGATTTTATGTTTAATGCCATTATTATTATTTTTTATGACTACAGAAACTTCAACGGTTCATTTGACAATTTTAGTACCATTAATGGCAATTTTTGCTTCTCATTTTTTATTAACTTTATCAAATTATTTAAATAAATTAACAAATAAACAAACTTTAAAGTTTTTTTTGATATTGTTTATAATAGTAAACATACTTCTAAGTCTAAGTGTAATATTTTCTACCTCAAATTTTAGTGCACTAAAATCATATGTAAAATCTGAAATCCCAGAAAATTCATTAGTAGTTGTGGACTCAAGAATTTACAGAGGATTTATTGCATTTGCATTTAATGATAGACATTATTTAGAAGCAAATTTGTTTTCTGAAGCTACAGATAAAATAAAAGATTTGCCTAATAAACAAAATATCCCTGTTTATTTTGTAGAATGTTTATCAGATGATTGTGGATGGGCTACTGTTAAAGATAATCCACAATTTAATCAATCTATGGAAAGCCTAGTACAATTTTTTAACAAAAACTCATATAATAAAATAACTTTTAATCAAGAACCAGAACCATATTATAGAGTATATATATCTGGTTTTGAACTTAGCCCAACTATTCTACAACTAGCAGATTCAACTCATTATTTTTATTTTAATCCAGTAGCATGGAAAAATCCAAATCAATTTGATATATATCAAATTAAAACAACATTTGATTCATTTTTACAAAAATTTTCATTTTTTGTTTTATATTTAACAATATTTATATCATTATTATCACCAATATTAATTATATACATTATATACAAAGAAAATAAAAATGGATCTTAGTATAATATTACCAACATATAATGAAGAAAGCAATATAAAAGACTTAATAATACAGGTTAAAACTATTCTAAAAAATATTAAAATGTCATATGAGATTATTGTTATAGATGCTAATTCTAAAGATAATACACAAAAAAATGCAAGAGAATTAGGAGCAAAAGTAATAATTCAAAAAAATCCAGGCTATGGAAGTGCTTTAAAAGAAGGATTTGAGATCGCTCAAGGGGATTATATACTAACAATGGATTCAGATCTTTCTCATGACCCAAAATGGATAACTACATTATGGAAAAATAGGGAATCAGCTGATATATTAATAGCTTCTAGATTTGTAAGAGGTGGAAAAACAGACACATCATTATTTAGAAAAATACTAAGTTTAATTTTAAATAATACATTTGCTATAGCTCTCTCAACACCATTTAAAGATTTGTCTATAGGATATAGATTATATAAAAAAAATGTTATACAAGAAATAAAAATAATAGGTCATGATTTCAATGTTTTACAAGAAATATTAATAAGATCTTATTCAAGTGGATTTATAATAAAAGAAATACCAGTTCATGTTAAAAAACGTAAAGAAGGAAAATCAAAATTACAATTATTTAAATTTGGAATATCATATCTAAAATCTTTATTTAGATTATGGAAACTAAGAACTTCAATCGAATCAGCAGATTATGATTCAAGAGCATATTATAGTAAAATTCCTTTACAAAGATATTGGCATAGAAAAAGGTACAAAATTATTATGAAATTTCTAAATCATGAAAAAAACATTCTAGATATTGGCTGTGGAACAAGTAAAATAATTCAAAATTTGCCAACAGCAACAGCTTTAGATTTAAGATTTAACAGATTAAGATTTTTAAAAAAAACAAATAGATATCTAATTAATGGAGATGTCAATAATCTTCCGTTTAAAGATAAGTCATATAAAGTGATTATATTCTCAAATGTACTAGAACATTTAGAAAATGATCAAAAAGCCTTAAAAGAAATAAATAGAGTTTTAAAGAATAATTCTATTCTGATATTAAATACACCTGATTATGGTACTTTAATGTGGAGAATAATAGAATTTTTCTATACTAAGATTATTAGCCAAGGTGGGCATTGTCATGAACATAAAAATAAATATACTTATAAAAAATTAAGAGATAGACTATTAAAAGATGGATTTAAGATTATAGATCACAAATACATTTTTGGTTCTGAATTAGCCGTTAAATGTATAAAAATTTAAAGAATATATCTCAATCCTTTATCTAGGTTTATTGGACTAAAATTTAAATCTCTTTTTATAAAATTAATATCACAAATCTTATCCTTATTTAACAATTTTATAGATTCATAATTAACTGAGCCTCTAAAAATAAATCCATATAACTTTAGAGGTAGAAACAATAACCATAAAGGGAAATGTATTTTAATAATTTTTTTTGAATATAGACTTGCAATTTTGTCTATAAAATCATTCATACTAATTTTTTCTTCTCCAGCAACATAATACAATTTATTTTTAATTTTACTATTAATTAATTTGATTATAATATCACAAACATCATCAACATAAACAGGTTGCAACCTAGATTTACCATCTCCTATAATAGGTATGAAAGAAAATTTTTTAATTAAATTGGTTAACATCGTAATATCTTGTGAATTTTTTCCATAAATCAATGAAGGTCTTAATATCACATAATTAATACCTGAATTTATAATTATATCTTCACCTAATTTCTTAGATTTACCATAAACATTAGTATCATTTAATCCAGCATCTAAAGAACTGATATAAATTATCTTTTTAATTTTATTTTTTATACATGCGTCAACTAAATTTTTTGTACCTTCAACATTTATATTTATAAATTCCTTAGAATTAGATGATTTTATTATTGCAGCTAAATGTATAACTATATTTACATTTTGTGTTGCTTTATCTAAACTATCTTTATTAAGAAGATCACCTTCTATAACATTTAATTTAGTATTACCTATTTTTCTTTTGCCTCTAACTAAACATCTAACTTTTATATTTTTATCAATTATACTTTTTAACAAATTTTGTCCAACAAAACCTGTAGATCCAGTTATAAGTATCATTTTAATTTCCTCACTAAATGTTTTAAAATAAACTTTGGTCTTATATAATAATGGACTATTGCATATTCTTGAAATTTGCGCAATTCATCTGCTGAAAGATTTTTATGTTTAAAAACAGGATGAAAATTATCAAATTTTTCCCAATCTTTTTCATATATTCTATTCTTTATTTGATCATAGTATTCAGTTCCAGGAATAGGTGTACAAATTGTAAAATTAGCAAAATTAGTATTTAATTTTTGAGCATATTTTATAGTGTTTATAATAGATTCTCTCGTATCATTCTCCAATCCAATTATATAAAACGCAATTACTCTAATACCTATTTTATCACAAAATTTTATTATTTTTTCTTGATGTTCTATTTCAATAGGTTTTCTTTTTTGATTTTCTAAAATATTTGGATTTGAAGATTCTATACCAACTTTAATTGCTCTTAATCCAGACTTATACAATAAATTTAATAAATCAATATCAAGATTATCCAATCGTGTCTCACAACCCCATTCAATTTCTATTTTTCTTTTTATTATTTCATTAGCAATATCAGCTGCTCTTTTCTTATTAAGTGAAAAACATGGATCCCTAAACATAATTCCCTTTATTTTAAATTCTTTTATAAGATATTCAATTTCATCAACAACATTTTTGGCATTTCTTTCTCTATATAATCCAAAAACTTTATAGGGACAATAATTACAAGTGTATATACAACCTCTACTACTTTGAATAAATGTAAATGGTTTTTTATTAATTATAGGATTATATGAAAATTTTTCAATTGGAAAAACACTCCAATCTGGGAATGGTAAAATATCTAAATTCATTATGGGTTTACTTTTAATAATACCTCTAGGAATTTTATTACCTTTTATTTTAAGTGCAACTTCTTCAGGTTCACCTTGAATAATAAAATCAACATAATTTTTAAAAAGATTAGGTTTTACAGAAGCAAAAGGCCCTATTAACCCTATTTTAGAATTAGTTTGTTCTCTAATTCTTTTAATAAACTCTAATTCAAGATTATATCTAACTAAAGAACATTGAATAATTATTAAATCAGAATTTTTTGGTATCTCATTTGTTAAAATATTAACAATATGCCCATTTTTTTTAAAAATACTTGCTAAGTATCCATAAGACATTAATGGAAAATATTCTCCACTAGCTCTTTTTTTTTCTAATAATTTTGCTAAAAAAGAGTTACCTATTTGAAATGTGGTACCAAAACCACCATTATAATCTTTATTATCCCCTTCCTTCTGTATATTGAGTAAGGTTATCTTCATTTTTTATAAATAGGCTCATAAATAATTACTATTGGTTGTTTTTGTTCTTGATCTAAGAAATAAATTTGAACAGGTTTTAATTTATCTTGATTTTCTTGAACCCATTTTAATGACCACTCTGGCTGTCTTTCTAAACCAGTTAAAACTATATATTTAGGTTTTACTTTATTAAATTCATCAATAAATTGTTGAGTAGTATTAAAAACATTATAGGATATAGTTTCTCTTTCAGAATAATATGTGTTTTGTGGCCATGCAGAATTAAATATTATATCATTTTTATTAGAATTTTCTTTTATCCATAAACCAGCTTCTTTTAATTGTATCTGACCAAGAGACTTATATTTTATCAAAGAATCAGCATAATTAATTTGCTGATATGCGGATATTCCTAAAATTATAATTATAATACCAATAGCAATTTCTTTGTGATGTAGCTTTAATTTATCATAGAACCTAATTAATAAATTACTTATAATAAAAAAAGTTGAGGGAAATATAAAAATTAAATATCTAGATTCAACCATACCAATAAAAAATGCATGATAAGTAAATACTGTTAGAATTACTAGAATATTCATAAAATCACTTCTTAATTTACTATCATTTTTAATTAAATCAAACCCAATTATCAAATTTATCAATACTAAAACTAAGCCTATTAAAAACAAAATTAAAAGAATGTGGATTCCACCACCTATATAGGGTATTGGACTATAAAAAACATCAGGAAATTGAGCTATATATTCTTTTAATCTTATTGCCTGACCATAGACACCACTAGCTGCTATAATGCCTATAGTTTTATATTTTATAAGACTGTATATCAAATAAGGCAATGTTGTTAAAAAACCAATAAAAACACCAATCCATAAATTTTTATTTTTTAAGAAATTTAGTTTTTCATTAATGATTAAATATATTAATATTACTAAAACAACTAAACCTGCTGTGAACTTCATCATTATAGCTAATGCACCAAAAAAACCCATCCACCATAAATTATATTTAGATTTTTTATTTACATACCCTACCCAAAAGAAATACAATGTAAACAAAGAAAATGTTAATGCTGGTATATCAACCATTATTCTTGCTGTATAAAATAACACTAACCAAAAAAATGACATTATAAAAGAGCTTATTAATCCAACTTTTTCATTATACATCTCTTTTCCAAGTAAATATGTTCCATAAACTGCACCTAATGATACTATCATTTCTATAACTCTAAAGGTTAATTCATTAGCTCCTAATTTATATAAAAAAGCTGCAAATGCTGGAAAATAAAGAGCTCTTAATATACTAATATTAGCTTGAATACCAAAAGCCCAATGCTTAGCTATGCTTAAATATTCAGCCTCGTCCCACCAAAGACTTTTATTTATTGTTAGATATAATAATCTTAATATTAAAGCAAATAACAAAATTCCAATTAGGTAAAGATTGTTTTTATTTGAAAAAAACTTTTTAATATTCATTCTTTAAAAATAAAGTATTACTAATTATAAATATATCTATTCAATATTATAAGCTTTTTTTATCTCTTCATCTAATTCAGAGATATGTTCATAATCTTTAAATTTTCTAGGATCAATCCACTTGAAATCATCAAGTTCCTCATTTAATATTACTTCTTCTTTATTAGTAAAAACTAAAAAACAAAAACCTAATGTGACCCCACCATTAAGTCTATCATAAACATAATCTGAAATATAAATCTTTTTATTATCTATATTTAGGTTAACCTCTTCTTTGATTTCTCTTGTTAAACAATCCATTATACTTTCCCCTTCTTCTAGAATGCCTCCAGGAAATACCCACAAACCAGCATGAATATCAGAATTTTTTGATCTTTTAACTATTAAAAACTTATTTGTTTTCTTATTTTTTATAATTGCAGTCACAACAATTTTCATTTGAATTCTTTTATTTTTTCATAAACTTGTTCAGCAGATATACTATTAACAAGTTCTTCAGAATATTCATCTGTATACCAATATTTTTTTAATAAAGGACTTACTATTTTTTTAATTCTATCATAACATTCAACTTCCCAATCAGGAGTACAAAAGAATAGTGCAATAGTTGGTTTCTTCAAAGCAGCTGCAAGGTGTAAAGTCATAGTATCACCCGTAATTACTAATTTTGCTTTATTCACAACATCAATAAAATCTTTTAAAGTATTATCACAATTATTTGCTAAAACTTGGATGCCATTCCTTTTTAGTTCGCTAACTATTTTAGGTTGCAATTCTTTTTCCTTAGGTCCTCCCGTAATAATAATCTTATCATTTAGTTTTTTAGCTAGCTCAATTATATTTTTAGGGTCCCATTGTTTTGAAGGCCATCTTATATCAGAACCAATATTTATCAAAATATATTCCCCTTCCTGAGGTTTAAATTTAAAATCATAATCTTCTTTATTATAATCTAATTCAGCAACTTCAAACATCATTTCTTGATATGTTTTTCTATTACTTTTATTTATTTTATCAGACAATGCTCTTTCAAGATAATAATCAGCAGCTTCATTAAAAGTATCTGTATGACTATCTTCATTAAGATAATAGCCATACTTTTCATTTGCTTTTATAAAACCAGCAATTGCAGTTCCAGGAACATCTATTTCTAAGCTTATCAAAACATCAAATTCTTCTTTCATTAATCTTAACACATTTTCAAGATTATACTCTAAAACTCTATCAATTCTAGAACTGTTTAAAAAATCTTTACTTTCTTTATTAACAAGCCATGTAATATGAGAATTTTCATATTTATTTTTTAAAGCTTTTAATAAAGGAGTAGTTCTTAACACATCACCCATAGCACCTAATTTAATAATCAAAATCTTCTTTTCAATAGGGTCATAAAATTTACAATCTTCACAACTTGTATAATCCTCTAATCTAATTGAATCACAAGCATATTTTCCTAAATATGACCTACAATCTCTATTCCACTTATATTCCATAAATATTAAAAACCTTAATAAATAATGTTTTTAAACTTAATGAATTATAATACAATCATGAAAGCTTATATAGCAGGCCCTTTATTAACGCCTAAAAATCAAGAATTATTAGAGAAAATAAGCAATATTTGTAAAGAGTTTAATATAGACACTTTTCTGCCTCATATAGATGTAGGTGTTTACCAAACAGGTCAAGATTCAAAAAGATTTTTTAAAGGAGATTCAGAGCCTTTAAATGAATGTTCTTTTGTTATAGCAGTTCTTGATTGGAAAGGTATTGGCTCAGGAACAGCCTGGGAAATAGGATATGCTTATGCTAAAGGTATTCCTATAATAGGTTTAGTAGAAGACATAAACTCATTAAAAAGACAAGAAAGAATGTGTGTAATGTGTTATAATTCAGTTATACTTATTGATGGTTTAGATAAATTAAGAGATGAAATCAAAAAATTAATCTAGAGGTTTAGTACTATCGGTTTCATTAACTCTCCAACCATCTTGATAAACTTGTTTTTTAAGTTTAACATCATAAAATGCTCCTGTCCAAGCTCTTAATCTCGCATACATTGCAGTTATAACCCAAAAAAATTCTTTAATATTCTTAGGATATGTAAACAAAACTTTAATACCTCTAAAAGACTCACTAAGAAAATCACTTTCTTTAGTATATACTATATTAATTTGATTTTTTAAACTTAATCTACCCTTAATATTTCTCTTTTTTTGTAATAAATAATCTTTCATATTTTGAGGATTTAAAACATATACTTTTGCATCCTCACTATAACCTATTTTATAGCCTTTATTCCAAAATAAAGAAGGAATTACTTTATCCTCATTTGTTTCTGTAGGAAATTGCTTCACAACACCATTTTTCATAGCAAATAGATATCCTGAAATCAAAAAAAATTTGTTTTGATTAAATAAATTTACTCTTGTTTTATTCATTTCATCAAAAAACATATGTGACCAAAATCCAAACATATTATTTCTAGAATTCATAGAAACAGGATGCCCACAAACTATTCCAATTTTTGGATCTTTAAACATTTTTAATAAGGCCTCTAAACTATTATTTCCTAAAAAAACATCACCATCAGTAAAAACAAGAATATCATTGTTATTATCATTGTAATACATTTCTAATAACATATTCAAAGCATTACTTTTACCTTCATCAGGATCAAGAAAAAATTCAATTCTTTTATCGTCTCCAAATTTCTCTTTAATATATTTTTTAACATTAATAAAAGGATCGCAAACAGTAACTTTTAGATCTTTAACACCTTGGTTTAGTATGTTTTTGATTGCTTGTTCTGTTGCTTTAGGCTCTCCTCTAGCAGTAATTATTACTCTTAACATTTTTGAAAGTTTAAGGAACCTCAATAGTATCTTCAGCTATTTTTATCACTACTTTTTTTTCACCCTTATCATTAACAGCCTCTATCCTACATTTTGATTTTCCATGTTTTCCAATGTTAGAAAATTCTATGTTCTCAATCTTATATTTAGAATCATCAATTAAAATAAACTCTCCCTTCCTCAAATCTTTAACTTCCTTTTCAGACATAAAATAATATCCATTAAAACCATTTATAAGCATTATGGAATTATTATTTATTAAGTAGTTTTCATAATCTTTATATAATGAACAAGAAGTTTTCTAAATATGGTTATGAATAATACAATAATAATTTGTTCAGGTGGATTTGATAGTGTAATTACTGCTTATCATATAAAAAAACAAAACCCCAAAAAAATCATTTTATTATTTTTTGATTATAATCAAAGACCATTAAAAGAAGAATTATATTGTGCAAAAAAAACTGCAAAATCCTTGAATGCAGAATTTAAAATAATTAAACTACCTTGGTTAGGTGAACTAAGCACATCAATTATTAATAAGAATAAAAAATTTAAGCCAACAACAGATGATGATTTAAAAGATATCAAAAAATCAAAAGAAGACATAATTAATTGGTGGGTGCCTACACGTAATACAATATTTTCAACAGCAGCATTAGCACTAGCAGAGTCTCTATTTTTAAAAACCAAAGAAAAATATGATATATATATCGGATTAAAAAATGAAGGTCAAGTTCATTTTAAAGATACAACACCAGAATTTATTAATGAAATGAATAATTTAGTAAATGTTGCAACAAATGATGGAAATTATAAAATAATTGCACCATTCATAAATAAAGATAAAGATGAACTAACAAAAATTGGTGAAGAATTGAAAGTCCCTTTTAAATATACTTATAGTTGTTATATAGAAAATGGTTTTAAAAAAGATTTGCCTATTCACTGTGGAAAATGCTTAAACTGTGTTTTAAGAAAAAAAGCATTTTATTGGTCAAATATTAAAGATCCAACATTATACAAGAATTAATACAAATAAAAATGTGCAGCCCAATTGAAGTAAAATGTTTTAAATGTGGTAAGTGGTTTAAAAAAACAAAAAAAACCATAAGATGTAAAAAATGTAAAGATTGGAAATGTCCTTACTGTAATTATTGTATTTGCAATTTTAAACATAAAGAAACAAAAAAAGCAATAATGGCAATGCTTGCAACATATGAAAGATTTCTAAAAAATAAAAAATAATTAAACCCTATATCTCACTTTATCATACCAAATTTTAAAATCAGTTGGCATACTTCTATATATTGGTTTAGCAACTTTTTCTCTTAAAAGATCAGCACCTTGCACAATATAACCTGTACCATAAGTAAACATCAAATGTTTACTATTAAATTTAATATTTTTTTCCTTAATTAAATATTTTAAAACAGGTGCTGGTAAAACACCATATCTTTTTTCTGTTACAACCCCCCTCATCAAATTTAAAATCAAATTCAAATAGGCATTTCTTTTTTTTAATTTGATATGTTTAAATCTATCCCAATAATTTAAATCAAAAGCACTATCTTTTTGACTTTTAATAACACCATCTCTTAAAGCTTTTTCATATAATTCTGTTCCTGTAAAAAATACTAAATTATTAACAGATAAGAAATATGGTTTAGGTAATTTTATTAATAAATTAATTAAACTCAAAACATTCTTTTCACTTTCATAAGGATTACTGGTTATAACATCATACATAACAGCTAATTTATTTTTATATTTATTAACAATGTTAGCAGCTTTAATTACTTGTTCATCTTTAATATATCTCTTATAAATTCCATAATTAACAGTTTCACAACCTTGTATTCCAATTATTATATCAGTTAAACCAGCATCTATAAACAACTTTAATTTTTCTTCATTCATTGTTGGAGGATCAGCTAAACACTTAAACCTTATATCAATATACTTTTTATATTTATAACAAAAATCTTTAACTTCATCTAATGACATTATAAATAAAGTTTCAGCTCTAAAATCAATTGTACCCAAAGTTTTAAATCTATTTTTTAATTGTAATAATTCTTTTATTACATAATCAACATTTAATTTTCTTATTATAGCACCTTTATCATGATACAAATTTTTTAAATATCTATTACTGCAATAAGTACAAGAATTAGGACAACCTCTAATAGTTTGATAAAATATTTGTCCATTCAAATGTTTCTCTTCAAATTGTACAATTTTTCCTTTTTCTAATATATAATGGTTCTTTACATCATAATCTGCAAATGGCAATTTATTCAAATCTTCTATTAAAGGTCTTACATCATTTTTTATGATTTTACCATCTTTTTTAACCCATAAATTCTTGATATTAGTAATATCTTCTTTATATTTAATTGCATCAGCTAACTCAACAATAGCTTCTTCTCCTTCACCAATACAAACAATATTATTTTCTTTAATACATAAATCAGGAGATATCGTAGCATGTATCCCACCATAAACTATGGGTATATTCAATTTTTTTAAATAATTTATAACTTGAGTAGCTCTTATTGAAGTAGAAGCATATGAAGCTATTCCTATTAATAAAGAATCTTTACAAATATTTTCTAATTGTTTTAAAACTTGATTAGAGTATTTTTTACTATAATCTTCTTGTTCAGGTAAAAAAATTATCTTACTATTATAACCAGCTTGCTTTAAACAACTACTTATAATCCTTAAACCCTGATCACTAGGGTAAGTACTAGTTGAAATTAGAACTATTTTATTCATTTTTTCAATTTTATAGCTTCATCATATATATTCATATACTTTTTGTATATTAAATCCCAACTATAATTTTTAGATTTCTTGATATTATTTTCACCAATCTTTTTTCTTAATTTTTCATTATCAATTAACATTAATATTTTTTCTTTTAAACCTTCAATATCGCCATATTTTACAAAAAAACCATTTTCAGGTTCTTTTATAGCATAAGGAACACCATTTACAGGACTAGCAATTATTGGTAAACCACATGCCATTGCTTCAAATAAAGTTAATGGTAAACCTTCTCTATAACTTGGTAAAACATAAATATCACATGCTTGATACATTTCTGCTATTATAGGTATACCTCTTATAGCTCCTAAATACATCATATTTTTTTGATCTTTTATTATTTCTCTAACTTCATCAAGTTTACCTTCATCAGGTCCAATAAAAACAAAATATATATCATCTCTATTTTTTAAAATTTCTTTACCAGCTAAAGCCAATTTTTCAGGCCCCTTAGTTGGATTTAATCTACCAAAAAATAAAACAGTTTTTCCTTTAATATTATGATTTTTTTTAAAATTATTAGGTACAATTTTTTTAAATAAACCATCATCCATTCCATTTTCTATAACAACAATTTTATTTTTATCAACCCATTTTTCTAGTGTACTTAATTCCCACGGTGTTATTGCTATAATTTTGTCCATTAAACTAAAAGACCATCTATTAAAGATTTTATCATTTAACCATAAAAAAGGTTTCAGTATTTTAGGCCTAAATGCATCTGTCCATGGACAATGAGTTGTATGAACATAAGCAGCTTTTTTCTTGCTTAAACCAGCAAACAAATGATAAGCATGCCCTGAAACATGACTATGTATTATATCAAAATCATATTTTCTTAATTTCCATAATAAAGAAGGCCATATATGAGTACTTAATGATAATCTAAACCAATATTTTAATCTATGAACATGTACACCATCTATTATTTCTTCTTTAATTTTTATTCTATTATTTTTATCAGAATCACAGCAAAATACATGAACATCATGACCATCTTTAACTTGTCTTTTAGCTAACTCATACATTACTTGTTCTACCCCACCAAACGTTGGTAAATAAAACATATTGATATGTGCTATTTTCATATGCAAAATTGCAGAATTTAGCTTTAAAAAGCTTATGTACAACAAGAAATATATAATGTAATCTATTTTTTAATTAAACCAATACCAGCCCAACCTTGATTTTTATCCTCGATAATTTCTTCAGATTTATAATTAGACTTTATTTCATCCCAAAATTTATTGACTTTACAATCACTTTGTAAAGGATGTTTTGCAATATCATGAAGAGCTATTATACCTCCTTTTTTAACTAAAGGACTATACATTCCAAAATCTTTCTTAACACCATCATATGTATGATCCCCATCTATAAATAAAAAATCAAGCTTATTTTTTCCTAATAAAGATTTAACATTTTCTAAAGTTGTATTATCATGTGAATTAGCTCTAATTAAATTAATCTTTTGATTTATTTTTACAAATGATTTATATAATTTAATTTTCCAACTAGGATATCCTGCACCAAATTTTCCTCCAGGTAAATCAACGCTTATTATAAAAGCATCATCATAAGCTATTTTAGAAAACAAAAATAAAGTACCTCCTTTTGCAGTACCTATCTCAAGTAAAAACTTTGGTTTTTGTTTATCTAATATTTTCAAAAGTTCTGAAATCTCATATTCAACTTGAGCAGGTTTAATTAAACCATGACAATCATTAAAAACAAAATTAATTAAATTTTTTATATTAAAACTATTAAACTTCTTTACCTTAGAAAAACAAATTGGATAATAAATAAATTTTGTAGTTTTATTAAAAGACTTCTTAGTAAGTATTAATAGACCATCTTTCTTCAAAATCTCAATTGCTTTTTTTAATTTAGTGGACATAATTGATCGATAACCAAATAATTTATAAATTTAACTTTTATAATATTATAAATCATCTAAACCATCAATAAAACTTCTTTTATTATAACTAGTCTCATTATACAAAAAACCAAGCCAAACACCATTTATTTGAGCTTTAATTAAATCATACCTTTCACTTAATATAAATCTCATTATATTTAAGGGTATAATTAAAAATACACTAAAAATAAAGATATAATAGACTAATTTACTAGAATGAAGTTTCATAAATGTAATCTTATCCCTTATCATATGATAAAATGAAAAACTACTCAATTTTTTTTCTATACCACCTTTTTTAGCTTTAGCTGTTGGAACATATAAAACTTTAAAACCATTTTTTTTAGCATTTAAACACCAATCTACTTCGCTATAATATAAAATATATCTTCCATTAAAACCACCAATTTTTTTTATAACATTCATTTTCATCATCATTGCTCCACCAATTAAACTGTCTACTTCCATAATTTTATTATACTGCCCTTTATCAGTTTCATCTCTACCAATAATTTTACTTTTATAAGTTAATTTATTAATCTTAATACCTAAAGCTCTTATTTTATGATAATTAGGGTAATATAATTTACAACCAACAGCAGCAATATCATTATATTGTATAATGACTTTGATTAATTCACTTAAAACATTTTTTTCATAGATAGTATCTTGATCAGTCCTAAATACATATTCACCTCTAGCTATTTTTATACCATTATTACAAGTTCCAATAACACTACCCCTCTTTTTATTTTTAAGTATAGTAATATTTTTATATTTATCAAATCTTTTCTTTATAAACTCATAAGAACCATCATTTGATATATCATCTATAACTATAATCTCAAAATTTTTATAATTTTGATTAATCAAAGATTTAATACAATCATAAACACCAGCTTTGATACCATTATAAACAGGTAAGATTATCGATACTAATGGAGTTTTCATCATAAAATTTATAAATTGACCACTTATAAATTTAATGAATATAAATTCAACACTAAAATGATTAATAGAACTAAAATAAAAAATGTTATCCAAAAAAGCCAAATATCTAGAAATTTCTATAATTCTTATCTAAAATCTAAAATTTATTTGTATTTTAAACTATTAAATTTAGAAAATATAAAAGATATAGCTTTAGATGTTTTAGGCATAGAGTTTACTTCAATTTGTGATCTAAAATGTAAATGGTGTTCGCTTGATAATTCAAGGGCAAAAGGTTTTATGGAACCCAGATTATTCAAAAAAATATTAGATGACATATCTCAATCAGATATAAAAATAAAACATATTACATTACATCATGCTGGAGAAACATTATTACATCCAAAATTTAGAGAAATGTTAGAAATTTTAGGTGAAAAAAAGAAAAATACCCCAAATTTTCCTTATATTTCATTATTAACTAATGCAACAACATTAAATGATAATAAAATAAATGCAATTTTAGAAACTGATTCAATTGATTGGATGAGATTTAGTATAGATGGTGGCAATAAAAAGGATTTTGAAGCTATACGAATAGGAGCAAAATGGGAAAATGTTTTATCTAATGTAAACAAATTTTTAGATAAAAATAAAAAAACAGGTAAAAATATCAAAACTTCTATATTATGTTTAATGACCAATCCTTCTAAACAAATTTCAGAAGAATTTAAAAAATTATTAGAAAAAGTAGATGAATATAGAATAAATCCACCACATAACTGGGATGGTTCTAAAAACCTAGGTTTAAAATCTAAATTTATAAAAGGTGGTTGTTGGAGAGCATTAAAAAGTATGGCTATATTATGGGATGGTCGTGTTGTACCTTGTTGTGCTGATTTAAATGGAAGAGGTATTATAGGTGATTTAAAAACACAAAAACTATATAAGGTATACTTAGGTAAAGAAAGACTTAAAATATTAAACAAAATGAAAAATAATCAACGTAGTAAAATAGAATTATGTAAAAACTGTAGTAATTTTTAAAAATGAAAATAGTTCAAAAACCATTTAAATATGCATATAAACTTTTAGAAGGTAGAGGATTAAGTAAAATTTCATTTGTGAAATCTTTTTACAATTATATTTATCCAAAAGTTATACCAGAAAGAATAGTTTTAAAGGAGATACAAGGAAATAAAATGCACTTAGACCTTAATGATAAAATAGTTTCTACAAAATTATTTATGAATAATATATGGGAAGAAACAGAAACTAAATTATTTAAAGATATGATCCAAGAAAATATGACAGTTATTGATATAGGTGCGCATATAGGTTATTATACCCTAATTGCTGCTAAATTAATTGGTAAAAAAGGCAAAGTATATTCTTTTGAACCAAATCCAGATAATTTTGCACTACTTAAAAAAAATATTGAAGAGAATGGATATAAGAATGTTACTTTAATAAACAAAGCAATTTCAAATAAAAAAGGATTTCTTAAACTATTTATTAATCCTGAAAGTAGTGGTGGTGCAAGTATTTATGAAAAAGAAAATGCTAAATATTACACAAATATTATAGCAACAACCTTAGACGAATCACTTAAAAATATTAAAAAAATTGACATCATTAAAATGGATATTGAGGGAGCAGAGATATTAGCTTTGGAAGGAATGAGTAATATAATAAAAAGAAATAAAAATATAAAATTAATTATTGAATTTAATCCTGAAGGGATTAAAAAGTTGGGTTATGAACCAATAAATTTAATAAACAAACTTAAAAATTTTGGATTTACAATTAAAGTTATTGATGAAAAAAATAAATCTATAATACCAGTTGAATATAATAATATAATCTTTAACAATAAAGAATCTATAAATCTACTTTGTGAAAAATAATTATTGATTTAAATTAATTTTAAAATTGAGTATTATAAAAATGGTTTATAATTATAGATAAGCCTTCCATTCAGATCCAAATTTTAATGATACCATCACAGCATCTGGTTTAAAATTTAACAATTTCATTTGTGAAATATACTTCTGTATATCTTCAGGTCTACCTAATACATCTGGGGAAACAATGCATGTCTTAAAACCAATAAGTTCTTTTGCAATCTTTTTATCTATTGGAAGTTTTGTGTTAGTATCTATCCATACCCAATCAACAAGATTTTTATGTGCTAATGTAAATTCAATTGGTTCAGCTTCAGAGTATCTTACTGCAATTTTTTTAAAGTTATTCTTTCTAGTTGCTCTGTATATAAAAGGATATTCAACATCAAGTAAAAAATAGTCTTTAATATTATATCTCTCAGCTAGATTGATTACATCTTGTTCTATTCCTGTTTCTTTAATATTAAATATTATAAAACTATGTTTATAATATTTCAAATATTCTTCTAAATCATCTCCATCTTGATGGGGTTCATGATTCAATATCAATCTATTTCCATTAGCTCTTATATCTATTTCAACACCATATTTAAATGGAATTTTTTTTAATTCATCTATTTTATTTATTCTATGAATAATTATTATCATTTTAACTCGTACACTGTTATTTCCAATTGATCTGAGGAAGGTGCAGGAGCAACATAAACTTTTCTATAACCTAATTTTAAAAGTGTATCAATTATTATTTTTTTATTTTTTGAATCTTTAGCTGCATAAATTTCCTCTAAAACTACAGATGGTTTATTTTTAGTTATATATTTTTCTATTATTGGTATATCTTTATCAAATAAGTTTGAACCTTCATGAAACCAGAGATGCAAACCTTTTGGTGGTTCTACATTGTAATCACAATAAAGAAAATTATATTCACTTAAACTAATAAAACTTTTATTATTTCTCTCTATAATATTTCGTATTTCTTTAAGATCTTTTGCATGAATATCTATATTAAAAAAACTAGCTCCTTTATAACAACCTTGATCTATTTTATTATGTGAATATAAAATATTGTATACCTGTCCTATTGGTGTTGTAAAATATGAGTATCTTGTAAAAGTAAAGGGTTCTAAATAATTAAATTGCATTAATATAACAAAAAATATTATAATATAAGTTAACATTTTTTTACTAATAAAAAAAGATTTATTTATATCCAAATAATTAATGTTTTTATTTTTGATTAACAAATAAAATAAAAATAACATTATTGGTAAAGCCATAATCCTCATTTGATTTCTCATACCAGAAGAAACACTAGTTATAACAAAAAGAGAATTTATTATTATTAAAATACTTATTATTTTTTTATTTTTTATATTATCCTCTTTAAAAAATAGGAATAGCAAAAATATTAACAAATAAAAATTGAATGAATATAATGTTACACTCAGACCATATAAAGAAAAGATTTGATATACAATTGAAGAATGTGGATATTGTTCTAATCCACCACCTTGTCCTAAGCTAAATTGATGCTCAAAATCACTAAAACTACTAAATATAACAAATATTAAAGAAGTTAATATCAAAAAAGGTAAGACATATTGAACTAATATCTTTTTAAAATCTTTTCTATAATAATAAACAAAATATAAAAATAATAAACCAAATTGCATTAAACCTGTATCTTGTTTTGAATAAAATGATAATATTGTTAGAATAGCAGATAATACTAAAATTTTTGTTTTAGCCTCTTTAACATCTAAATATTTAATCAAAATTAAAATGTTCAATAAAAAAAAGAAAAGGGCCATTTCATTATACCATGGAAGAGCAATCACTCCATAATATGAATAATAAAGAGCAATAGACATAAATATACTAAAAATATTGCCAAAATATTTTACAATGATAAAATAGAATATTATTGCTAAAATTGATGATAGAAATGCAACATGCATAGCCATTGCAATTAAATTTGGGCCAAATATATGATTAAATAAAGCTTGTATATAAAATACAATTGGACCAACTGGAATAAAAAAATCTTTATATGGCACTTGACCTAAATATATCCTATATCCACCAGCATATGTAGCAGAGAAATCACGAAGAAAATTTGTTCCAAAAGCACCTATCAAAGAAAAAATTACTATAAAAGAGATTATAACAAAACATGCAATAGAATGTTTAATTATGTTTTTTTTGTCCATTTTAAGATTAAACAGTTACTTTTTTCATTCTATGTTTGAAAATATATTTAAGCAAATAACCCCAAGAAGCATTGACATGATGTCTATTTGTAAAATAACCATCACTTAATCTCCAAAGTATTCTATATGCAACATTATCAGGTGTGTTAATTATAACATTTTTAATAAACTCTCTCATCAATGGAAAGTTAATATATATTTGAGACCATCTAGAAAGTAATATTATTTTCTTACCATCTTTATCTCTTCTAAAACAATCATAAAAATTCATGGTTGTATCACCAATCATACTTGAATCTTGAATCAATGTTTTGTCATACTGACCAATTTTAACACCATATTCAGTTATACTAAGTCTTGGAAATGGTTTAAAAATATTTACAGCAACAACAGAGTTTTTAGAAGATATTTTAGCAGCAAAATCCAAAGTTTCAAAAGCATTTTCTAAAGTCTCTCCAGGTAATCCTAACATAATAGACATTGAATATTTAAGATTATACTTCTTAAAAAGATCAGTTGCTTTAATATACTGCTCATTAGTTAATTTTTTATTAAGAGTAGTCATTCTAAATTTTTCATTACCTGTTTCTAAGCCTAATCTAATTATAAAACATTTTTTTGTATCTGCCAACAATTTACAATATTCATCATCAACCTCATTAACAGTAGAATTAATAGTAAAAGGAAGATCAACTTTTTCTTTATATTTATTTAAAAATTCTCTTAACCATTTTTTATCATAACCTAAAGTACTATCATTAAAAAATATATTTTTTATTTTATATTTTTCTTTTATCATAACACATTCTTTTATAACATTATCAACATCTCTTAAAGCACAATATTTTTTGTCTACATGAGCATACATTTCACGATATTTATGATTAAAACAATAAGAGCAGCTATAAGGACAGCCTCTTCCAACCATTACTAAACCAAATTCGATATCTCTAAAATAAGAAGAATAATCTCTATAAATCTCTCTATCTTCAAATAATCTTTCATTTACATCCTTAAAAGGTCTAATATCATTTTTAATTATTTTTCCATCTTTTTTAACCCATAAATTAAGTATTTTTGAGTAATCTTGTTTTTTGTCTATTGCATCAGCTAATTCTACAATAACATCATCACCTTCTCCTCTACAAATAATATCAATATATGGGTTTTGAATTATTTCTGGAAAAAAAGATGCATCATGTCCACCAACAACAATCAGAGCTTTTATTTCATTTTGCCTTATTAATTTAGCAGTATCCATCATATATTTTCTGTTTGCAGTTATAACAGAAAAAGCAATAATATCAGGATCAAATTCTTTTATTTCTCTTATTACTTTTTCATCCTCACCAATAGACAAACCAACTTTATGACCAGCATTTTTTAAAGCAGCAGAAAGTGTTCCAACTGCTTCAAAAGGGAACCATAAATTTTGAACAAATATAACTTTAGTCATAAAACATTTTTTATAAAGAGGGGTATATAAATTTTATTATATATAGGTACAATTAAAATTTATTTCATCTAAGAAAAAGATATATCCATAATTTATCTTATTTTTTAAAATATTTTTTCCATAAAGGGAGCAACCTCTTTTCTTCTTCATTTATATCTAAAGGTATTACATTATTCTTAATTATAAACTCTATTCTTTCGTAATCATATAAATCATCTGGCTTTCCCCACCCAACAAATAAATCAACATCAAAAATAATAGATTTTTTACCAATTTTTTTTAAAAATTTTGGAATTGAATCTACATAAAATTCATTATTAGTTCTATAATTTTCTTTAATCATCAAATTTGATGCATCAATAAAATATTTCGCCTTTTTAAAATAAAAAGTACCTACAACAGCATGATCATTATAAGAATTATTAGAAACAGGGACCTTTATTGATATATCTTTTATAGTTTCATTATCATCCTCAAGTATATACCACCCCCATGCATTTGGATTTCTTCTAAGAGTTTCTCTTTTAGTAAATGTTAAGACTATACAATCAACATCTTTTTTTTCTCTTAATTCATCAAATTTATTTTTATTATAAAGAAAACCAATATCACAAGATGCTATAATAAGATCATCATCTAAATCAAGATATTTTTCAGCAAGCATACAAGTACATGCCTGCCCTTCAGTTGTTTTATCTATCGCTATTATTATTGCATTGGGTATTTCTCTTTTAATAATCTTATCAACACCATAATCGATATGCTCTTGTCTCATAACAAAAATCCACTTATTTGCTTTTGGTAAATCCTTTATAACATTTAATATCATTGGTTTACCAGAAACAGATATTAATGACTTTAAAAGTTTATAACCAACTTGTGAAAACCTTGTCCCAAGTCCAGCCATTGGTATTAATATTGTTGTCATATTGATTAATACAAAAATTATTGAAGCATTTTGGAATATGGATGGTAGCTTAACTTATCAAAATAATCTTGCCAATACATCATCTCTTTATAATTTATTATATTTCTAATTGGAACAAATCTATCTACCTCAAATATAGCTACCTTTCTTTTCTTTATAATATTATTAATACAACTTAAATAATATATTTTTCCTGTTTTATTATTTTTAATTTCCTCTTCAATGCTATCAAATAAATATTTTGCTTTTTTAAATATGGTAGTGCCAGTAAGTGCATGATCTAAGTAAGGATTATTTGATAATGTTCTCTTTTCTATGATCTGTTCAACCTCAATATTATTTTTTAATTTTGCATATGCAAAACCATCTGGATTTCTTAATACACATTCATGATGGGTAAAAGAAAATAAAATTATATCTATATCTTCTTTCTCCATTAAATTCATCATTTTCTTTTCATTATAATTTAAGATATATGTAGATCCACAAATACATACTGGTGATTCGGGGTCTATTTTATCTTTTAATTCATATATAGTTGAAGCATTACCTCTCTTTATATCATCAATATAAACAACTTCTGAAGAATAATCTTTACATATAGGCAAATTATCAAAATATTCTTTTTCTTTATTCAATCCTATAAAAACATTTTTTATACCTCTTGGATTTGATCTAAAAGAATAATCTATAAGTGTTTTATTCATTATTGGTATCATAAAATTAGGCACATCATATCCTATATCCTTAAAATCTTTTTCACCACCAGCTAAAGGAAAAATATTTGTTACATTTAAGTTTACATTATCAAAAGTTATGAAATTTGGTGCATATTGAAGGAAAAATTCAGACCAAAATTTATAAAGTGAATAATCTCTTGGAGTACCTAAACAAATAAATTTCTTAACTTCAAAATTTAATATTTTTAAAGAATCTTGAATCATCAATTTAAATGGTAAACTCATATAGAATTCTCCATTAATTGCATTTGCTGGATTATCAATTAATTTTTTAACATATTCTTTAAATAATTTACCATTAGAAAAATAGTAGGTACCTGTAGAGCCATAATCATCCATTTTATTTTTTGAAAAGCTTTCTTTTTCTTTTATATCCTTAACAAAGCCTTCATCATTAACTTTCATATATGCATAAAGAGTATCCCCCAAAGATGAAGGATGAAAACCTTTAAAACTAACAATTGCACCCGCAGGATTTTTTTCTTTTAATATTTCACAAAATTTATTATAATCCCACTCCTGAATAAAATCACAATAATTTACAATTATATCTTCATCATCAGATATATCATCAAATGCTGCAAGGCAAGTATATGCAGGACCATGTAGCATATCTTCACCCACACTTATAATCTTAGATGAAGGAGAAATTCTTTTTAATACTTTTGATATATTAGTTTTATTTAAGTGATCCTGATTACATAAAAATATAAATTCACTTTTTCTAGGAAAATAATTTACTATATGTTCCATCATTGGTTTTCCATCTACTTGTATTAATGGTTTAGCTGATAAAAAATCACCAAACCTTTTTCCTTTTCCAGCCATAGGAATTATTATTTTCATATTCAAATATTATCAATTATTAGTTTAATCTACCTATTCTAATCCCCCATATATCTTTTATGAATGATTTAATATTATCCATCTTACCCATTATAGAATAAGTCCATTTAGATAATCCATATATTCTTTTAGTAAACATAACATCAAAAGGAATTATTTTATAATCATTTTTAATTGCTTTATACTGAACATATAAATCATAAGAAAAACCTTTTGGGGGGCTTTTGAATGTTTTTATTAATTCTTTATCAAATATCTTAGGCTGACCATTAATATCATCAAAATATTTTAATAAAATTATACTTGATAAAATTTGTAGACCATACGTTAAAATTAAAGATTTCCAATCTCTCATTTTACGATGTCCCTTTACCAACATATTACCATTAGATTTTTTGTATATATCATATCCTATAAAAATATCTTCTGGAGAACATTGCAAATCTCCATGAGACCATCCAACAATTTTACTATCACAATTTTGTAAACCTATATTTATACCATTTCCATATCCAATATTATCTTTAATTCTAATAAGTTTTATAAAATCATATTCTTTTCTAATTTTTTGTATATATTTCCAAGTATTATCTTTAGAACCATTGTCTACTATAACTAATTGAAATTTTATTTTTTTCTTTGCTTTTTCATATTTTTCAATAAGTAAAGGTAATGATTTTAATTCATTAAAACAAGGTATTGTTATAGATAATTCATATTCTTCAATCATAGTTTTTAACCTGTAGGATATTTTTATTATTTTTCTTATCAAAAAAATCACTTTCAGGATTTGTTGCATCTAAACCCGAACCTGATTTTGATATTGAAATGAATGTTTTTAATACATTAAATATAACAAAAGGATGGTTTATCATAAAGAAGAATATATTTTTTATTCCATCCCAATTTTTTATATATGAAATGATATAATAAGATCTAGAGAGTTTACTAGAATTTTTAAAACTGTCTAGAATTAAATGCTTAGCCTTTACTATTTCTTCTTTAGACATATCAGAAATATCTATATAAAATGTATCATCTTTAAGATGATGCATTGAACTCCAGTCAATTTTTTCAGGTAATTTTTTTTCATTTTGTAATTGATTAAAAAGATAAGTACCTGGATAAGGAGTAGTTATAGAAACATATATTGAAAAAGGTTTAATTTTTTTTACAAGTTCAATAGTCTTATTAACATCATCCATATTTTCTGTTGGGTTACCTACCATCAAAAATGCATGTGTAAAAATTCCTACTTTTCTACAATCATTAAATTGTTTTATAACATCTTCTATTCTAAGGCTTTTATTGATAGCATTTAATATTTTCTGTGAACCACTTTCTACTCCAAAAGCTATATTTACACAACCAGCTTTTTTCATTAATTTTAGTAATTTTTTATCTAAACAAGCTCTTGCCTGACATCTCCAAATAATTCTTAGTTTCCTATTAATAAATTCTTTACATAGATTTTCTATATAATTTGGGTTTACCATATCATCACAAAAGAAAAATATATCGGGATTATATTTCTTTTTTAACTGCTCAATTTCATCAACTACATTTTTAGGTGATCTATATCTAATTTTATTACCAAACATTTTCTTTAAATATGGTTGACAAAAAATGCAATTAAAAGGACATCCTCTAGATGTGATAATGTTTAATTCTTTAATTGGTTTGGATTTTATATAAGTTTGAATAGGGAAAAGATCATAATTTGGGAAAGGTAATTCATCAAGGTTTTCAATAAATTCAGCTGCTCCTGTAAAATGTACAACTTTATTATCTTTATAATACACTCCAGGTATATTCTTAACTGATTCATTTTTTAAAATTGTGTTACATAAATTATAAAATGTTTTTTCACCTTCACCAAATATTAAATAGTCTATATCCTTATTATTAATCAATTGTTGTGGCATATTAGTTGCATGGACACCTCCAACAATAATTATATTATTTTTATTTATTTCTTTTATCTTTTTGATAACTTTTTCAGCTATATTTAATATAGGTGTAGTTATACTAACTCCATAAATTGCTCTTTCTTTACTTAATTCAAGATTGGAATTAAATGTATAATCATAAATCCTAATATTAAGTCCTTGTTTTATTAGATATGAAGCAATATAACCTAAACCCAATGGAGGTAATACAGCTGACCCACTCTTATAATCGTTTGGCCAAACAAGATTAATTGTATTTGATAATTTGTCTTTCATTTTATGCCTATAAATTTTTTGCATTTATTAGTCATATTCTTTTAATGCATTTTTCCAATAATCTACTGACTCTTTTAGATGTTGTAATACAAGACTATCATGTGGTTCTCTTTCTCTAAATGAAAGTTCTAAAAGCAAAATTGTATCCATAGATCTTTTTTCTTTTAATATTGCTATAATATCTTTAGGATTTATTTTCCCTATTTTATTATACTCTTCAATAAAAGGATAATGCCCACCTTTATCAGTTAATGATTGTTTTATATGCAAAAAAGGTGTAATATTTGCAAAGGTCTTTAACCACGTTTTATAATCATAGTCAGCTGGATTTTTAGATGTTATATCACCATGATCTACATCAAGACAAAGGTTTATTGGTAATGCACTTCCTTCAAAAAGTTTTTGTATTCGTTCTGTTTCTTCTATAGTTTCTCCATATTCTCTTTTAATGGACATAGGCTCCCAACTTAAAGAAGATAACCCTATTTTTTTACAGTATTCAGCTAGTTCTCTCCATGCATTTATAGTTTCTTTTAGAATAAAGTTTCTTTTATTTCCATTATAAAGATCTTCATAACACATTATTCCTAAATGGCTTGATAGATTATTAGCACCTAATCTAGCTGTTATATCTGCTAATTTCTTAAACCATTTTTTCCAGTAAATTCTCATATTTTCATCTGGATGAGAAAAATGATTAATTCTAGTAAATGCACCAGTCATAATACTTTCTATATTTATATTATATTCTAGTTTACACTTATTTATACGTTTTACTAAATCATCTATAATAAAATTACCCCAAGCCGGATTTATCAAATCTGCTGTTAATTGTATATATTTTAAATTAAGCTCTTTTCCAATAATCCTCATCCATTGTTCAGGAATAGGGTACCTATTTACCGCAAATCCAGTATTAATTCCGAGTTTCATGGTATTATGGATTTATAACTATCTTAAGGTTTGATTTATCCTCCCTCAATTCTTTTATGGCTTCATTAAAGTCATCTAATTTAAATTTTTTACTTATTATATTAGAAAGATTTATTTTTCTTTTTTTTATTAATTCCACAGCCTTTTTATGTTGTAAAGGTGTTGAACCATGAGATCCAGTTATAAATATTTCATTATAATGTATAATATTTGATTTAAAAGAAATATCTCTATCAGTTCCAGGTAATCCTGCAAAAAAATTAATAATCCCCTTTCTTTTAATTAACTTTAGTGAAATTTCTTGTGCATCAACTGAAGGACAAGCAACAATTATTATATCAAATCCTTGTCCATTTGTATATTTTTTATATATTTCCATCAAATTTTCATTAGTTGATAATACATATTCATCTGCATGAATAGATTTCTTTGCTATATTGATTCTTATTGGGTCTATATCTGTTAAAATTACTGTTGAAGCACCCATAATATAACCCAATTCTGATAACATACATCCCATTGGTCCTGCACCAATTATTAAAACTTTATGCCCTAATTTTATATTACATAATTCATAACCGTTAATACAACAAGCAAGAGGTTCTGATAAAGAATATTCATCTTGGCGATTTTCAGTATCATCAATAATACATAATGGGCCATAATTTATGATTCTCTCATCTATTTTTAGATATTCAGCAAAACCTCCTTGAGTTTCATATCCAAAAGCAATTGTATTTGAACAATGATTACCAACCCCATTTTTACACCATTCACATAAACCACAAGGAATATCAGCAGATAATGCAACCTTATCTCCTATTTTGAATTTTTTATTTACTTTTTTTCCTATTTCGACTATTTTTCCAGCTATTTCATGACCTAATATTTGGGGAAACTTAATTCTAGAACTTCCATTAGCAATTATCCTAAGATCACTTCCACAAATACTACAACTGTCTATCTTTATAAGTATATCATTGTCACTTATACTTGGTTTGGGTACTTCTTCTATATGTACATTATTAATATCATACATTATTGCAGCTTTCATTTTACGGATTGATTATAACTTTTATAAATTCTATATCTTTATTTTTTATTATATTAAGAACTTTATCTATTTGATCTAATGAAAAAGTATGTGTGATTATATTATCTATTTTTATTTCATTTTTAGATATGTAATCTATACAAAATTTCCAATCATCATTATGTTTATCATTTATAACCGAATTCCAAGAAGAGATTATATTTAACTCACCCCTCATAATATTTGACATAGAAGAAGGATTTAATGTAATACCTTGTTCATAATTGGCTAACATTAATATTGTAGATTGTTTATCAACATATTTTAATGCATCATTAAATAGCTCTGAAGACCCACTACAATCAATTAACAAATCAAATTTTTTATCTTCAAAACTTTCAAAGGTTGGAAAGCATTCATCAAATTCCATATTCTTTGCTACATTTAATCTATAATTATTTTTATCAATTCCTACTATTTTTCCAGCTCCAAATCTTTTTAAGAGAATTCCTGTTAATAACCCTATTGGACCTAACCCCAAAATAAGTGCATTTGAATTGACTATTTTATTTATCTTTTTTAATCCATTATATACAACAGCAAGCGGTTCTATAAGACATGCATTGTTATAATTAATATTATTGGGTAATATAAATACATTTTCTGCAGGAACAATACATATTTCAGCAAAGCCACCATCACATCTAGAACCAAGATAATTATATTTCTCGCATAAATTATATTTTCCCATTTGGCAGAATTTACAATTCTTGCAAGGTATTAAAGGATATACGACTACTCTTTGGTTCAAAAGATATCTATTTTTCTCTTTTGTCTTTACAACTAATCCTGAGAATTCATGTCCGGGTACTAAATTATTTGAATACATTCCTTTTTCAAATACTCTTGTAATATCCGAGCTACAAATACCACAACTCATCACTTTTACCACCACTTCATCCTCTTGAGGTGGCATTAATTCTTTATCTTCTAAAAAAATATTACCTATCTGTTTTAAAACAGCCGCTTTGTAAGTTTTTTTTAAAGACGTAACTATATTATTTGAAATTTTTCTCTTTGATGGATCAAAAATTATACCCTTAAATCTTTCAATATTATTACTTAATCCATCCTCATTAAATATTAAAGAACTTCCAGCAACAACTATATCAGCACCACTATCATATAATCTTTGGATATGTTCTAATCTAATGCCGCCATCTGATACAATTTGTACCTTTAATTTATTATTTTGAATATATGAGTATAAATCATTTATTTTTTTATAAACAACATCATTAAAAGGTAAGCCTGAAAATCCTGTTTTTACATTCATTACTAAAACATAATCTATATATGGTAAATACTCTTCAATTTCATTAATAGTAGTTTCTAAATTTATAGCTAATCCTACTTGAACTTCTTTTGATTTTAAATAATTTATATTTTTAAGAATATCTTCTTTTGTTTCTACATGAAATATTATGATATCCACATCATATTTTATTAACTGATCAAAATATTTAGATGGTTCTCGAACCATTAGATGCACATCAAAAGGTATTCTGGTTAATTCTCTACATTCTTTTATTATCCCAATATTAAATGCCAAATTATCAGCAAATAAACCATCAATTATATCAATATGAAGATAATCTATCCCTGATTTAACTAATGAAATCACATTCCTCATTATATGCTTTTGATCAGCACACATTAATGATGCAGCAATTTTCATAGCATTTTCACTCCTAAAGTCTTGAATTTTTATATTCATTAATCACCAATTTATAAAAATTTTTTAATGATAAAATTCAGTTTTTAAGGCTTTATAAGAATTATGTAATATAATATCATATTCTAGAGAATAATAGAAAAATACCATTAAATTAATTCAGATACACAAAAAATACCTTTAAAAATTACTATTTTTAAATTTTATTTTTTGTAAAAAAGTTCTTATGATTAATCTATCTTGATAATCCAAACACTTAAAGATATATAATAAAAATAAGTATATAATTAAAAATAATAATAAAAGGAAAATAAGTTTATGTAATGATAATACAATAATTTTACTTAATTTATAAATAATAAATATAGAAACCAAGCCAATTATAAATATTTTTAAATAAATCCATTTAATTGGCTGTAAATTATTAATCTTATGAGCATAATAAAAAAATAAAACCCCGATTAAAGTAAAAGATATAAATGTTGAAATAGCAGCACCCATTAATTTGAATTTAGGCACTAAAATAAGACTTAATATTGTACCAGTTATTGCTGCAATTAGTGTTATATAAAAAATAATCTTAGTCTTTTTTGCTATACTTAAGAGATCAAATGCTATTTTAGATAAAGAATAAAATATATATCCAAGAGATAAAATTGATAGGGCTAATGCACCTTTACTATATTCACCCCCAAACATTATTCCCAAAATATTTTTGGAAAAAAAGAAAAATACAAGATATATTGGCACTATCATTAAAAAAATCCATTTTGTTGTAGTATCATAAATCAATTTTAAATCTTTATTTTTACTGTATCCCTCAGTCATAATAGGAAATGATAATGTAGTTAATGCTATTGGAATTAAATACATTAAATCTGCTGTTGACAAAGAAACATTATAAATACCAACAGATGATGCATTTTCAAAATAACCAAGTATAAATGTATTTACCCATCTAATAATCATAAAGAAAAAACCAGTAAAAACAAGTGGCAAAGAATATTTTAATATTTCGCTCCTATAATAATGAGTTTTTATTTTAGTAAATATAGAAAAAACTTTTTTCTCCATTAAATAAAAAGATATTATAAAAGTAGAAACTGCAGCTACAGTATAAGCTATAGAAGCACCATAAACACTTAATCCAAAATAAAACAATAATAAAGTTAATAATATATTGACTATTTTTTCAATTATTTCTCTTGCTCCAATAGCATAACCAATCTTATGATATGCTCTTAATACATGTATAAATATATTACCCAAAACAAAAAAAGGCACACCAATAATTATTATTCTTAAAATTAATGTTAGACTATCATCATGAAATAAATTTGCAATTTTATCTGCGAATATAAAAATAATAGAAGAAAGTAACAAACTTAAAGGCAAAGTAATTTGTAAAGCGGATACAATCGCACCTTTAATTTTGTTTTTATTATTTTTAGCTTTATAAAAAGATACATATCTTAAAACACCAATATTTAAACCAAGTAATGCTATTATACCAACAAGAGCATATATACCAAAACCAATATTAAGCAAACCAAATTTATAACTACCTAATCTTGCTAATATTAAAACATAAAAATAACCAAGAAGTTTAGAAAATAAACTTCCAATAAAAACGATACCTGCTCCTCCTGCAATTTTTATTAAAGAATCATGATCATTCATTTTAATTTATTTTAAATTTCATTTTAAAAACTTTATGTAGCTTAATATTAAGCGCTAATTCCTATTAAAACAACACCTACTATTATCAAAATAATGCCTAGCCATTTCATTATATTCATTTTTTCTTTTACAAAATATATTGATAATAAGATTATCCATATATAACCGAGAGATAAAAATGGATAAACCATTGTTAATGGACCATATCTTAAAGCTCCTAAAAAAAATAAAGCTGATACTCCATACAAAAATATACCAAATAAAAATTTATAATTTTTAAATAAACCTTTAAATGTTAGACTAATTTCTTTAGATCCAAGTTTTAAAAATAATGCCCCAAATGCTCCTATAAAAGTTGTAATTATTACTAAAAGTATAATAAATATTTTATTAACCATTTTTACTTCCAAGTCCTATAGAACTTACGCCTCCAATTATAAATGCAATACCTAACCATTTCATTATATTCATGTGATCACTAAAAAAATAAGGTGAGAGTAAACTAACCCAAACATAAGCTAATGCATTTATAGGATACAAAGAAGATAAATTTCCATATTTTAATGCTATTGTAAAAATTAAACCAGATCCAAGATATAAAATAATACCTAATATTAAAATATAATTTGTTAATATACTATTTATATCTAACTTCCAATTGTTCATACCACTTTTTAAAGATATTTGACCAAAAGAAATAATTATAGTACCAATTAGAACTATAATAATAGACAATCTCTTTTTATCCATGTTATTTACCTTTTAATTTAGACATATCTGAATCAATCATCATTTTGACTAATTCTTCAAATGAAACTTTGGGTTTCCATCCAAGCTTTTCTTTTGCTTTTGAATGGTCTCCTAATAAATGATTAACCTCAATAGGTCTAAAAAGATTAGGATTAATCTTGATTATCAAATTTCCATTTTGATCATACCCTTCTTCATCTAAATATTTACCCTTCCAATTAATTTTTATCCCAATATAATTAGCAGATATATCAATAAATTCTCTTACAGAATGATTTTTATTTGTAGAAATAACATAATCATCAGGTAAATCTTGTTGTAACATTAACCACATAGCTTCAACATAATCTCCAGCATAACCCCAGTCTCTTTTTGCATCTAAATTTCCTATTTCTAAATAATTTTTTCCAGTTTCTCTTTGTGGTAACCCTAATTTTATTCTAACAATACCATCTGTAAATTTTCGTGTAACAAATTCTAAACCTCTTTTAGGAGATTCATGATTAAATAAAATACCACAACATCCAAATAAACCATTTTTTCTTTCTCTTACAACAGCTTCATATGCTTTAAGTTTTGCTTTAGCATAAGGACTCACTGGATTAAAAGGAGTTTTTTCATTTTGAGGTGTTTCTAAAACCTCTCCAAACATTTCACTTGTTGCGGCTTGATAAAATCTAGCATTTGGAACATATTCTTTAACTAACTCTAATAATCTTTCAACACCAAACCAATTAATCTCTTTTGTTAGAAATTCTTGATCAAAAGAAATTCTAACCTGAGATTGCGCAGCTAAATTATAAATCTCATCAGGCCTAATATTTCTTATTATTTTGTCTAAAGAACCAAAATCTAAAAGATCACCACAAACTAAATTTATTTTTCCCTTTAAGTGCTCAATTCTATCAAAATAATGATCTACACTACATCTTCTATACATTCCATAAACTTCATATCCATTATCTAATAATAATTCAGATAAATAACTGCCATCTTGTCCTGTAATTCCTGTTATCAATGCTTTTTTCATCTCACTAATGTTTTAATAACTCTATATAAACTTTATTAATTTATAACTATTATAAATTCCTTATTAACCACATAATAAAAGAAAGTGCTCTTGCTTCCCATAGCTTTTTTATATACATATCAATTAAATCTAAAATTTCATGAAAGATTATTCCTATAAAAATTAAAAATATTATTTTGTTATAAAAACTCAATATTAACAATAAAATAAAAAATTCAATTGTATGAAATATACATAAAACATCTTTAAAATGTCTTTTTTTCTCATATTCTTCAAAATATTTATATGCCTTTTTCAAATTAAAGCTTTTAAATTTTAAAACATAATAAATATAATGATCAACATCTATTAAAAAACCAGCAAAAAACACCCACAAAACATTTAATGCAAGAAATGGATATAGTATAACGCTTAATAAAGCGCTGCTAATAACATGGTATTTAGGAAACATTAATACAAAAAATTTAAAAGCATTTAAAAACTTTATGCAGGAGTCGCTTAATCTGGTAGAGCGCTGGAATTTAAAAAATAGCGTATCTCGAAAACCAGTTTCCGAAAGGATATACAGGTTCAAATCCTGTCTCCTGCGTTTTTAAATATATCAATTTACAAAAATGAAACAAAATAATAAAAAATTAGTAATAATTGCAATTGATGGAGGTAACTTTGAAGTTTTGAATTCTTTTTTCGAAAAAAAATTATTACCTAATATAAACAGCCTAAAAAATAGAGATATTTTAAGCTCAACAATACCACCAGCAACAGCTGTTGCATGGGCTAGTTTTGCAACAGGAAATTTACCAGGAAAAACAGAAATTTATGATTTTACAATTCTTGATGAAGACTCATGGAAAGTAAATTTTATCAATAGGATAAGATTAAAAGGAAAACCCCTTTGGAAATACCTTGATGAATCTAATCTAAGAAGTTGTTTTATCAATATGCCTGTAACTTACCCTCCTGATAAAATTAATGGAGTTATGATATCTGGAATAGAAACTCCAAGTAAAATGCATAATTATGTTCATCCAATTGAATTAAAAAAAGAGCTTAAGAGGATAGGTTATGAAATAGAGGTATCAGGTCTTAAAAGTAAAAGAGAAGATATTATTAAAGAAGCGCTTTATATTCTTGACAAAAGATTAGAGACAGTTAGATATTTAATTAAAAAAAATTTTGATTTCTTTTTTATATTATTTAGAGAAAGTGACATAACCCAACATTTTGCATGGAAAAAATCTCCAGTAGAAGAAGTTTATAAAAAAATTGATGAATTTGTAGGTGAAGTTAAAAAAAATAATGATGTAATTGTAATGTCTGATCATGGTTTTGAAAAAATTGATAAAGCTTTTAATGCAAACTCATGGTTAGAAAAAGAAGGTTTTTTAAAAACAAAACTAAAAAGAAAAAGTATTCTTTCACTTTTAGGCATAAGTCAAAAAAGAATTTTCTGGGTTTTAGAAAAATTAAAATTGAATGTATTAATTCGCCTTGTACCTAGAAACCTAGCTAAAAAAATACCTGCAGAAAAAATTAATTTAGAAGAAGCATTATCAACAGGGGTTATTGAATTCGATAAAACAAAAGCTATTGCTAAGCGAGCTGTTAAAACTGCTCAAATATTTTTAAATACTAAAGAAAGAGGAGGAATTATTGAAAAAAATCAAGAGGATCAATTAAAAAATGAAATTAAAGAAAAGCTCATAAAATTCTTTGAAAAAAATAAAATAAAAGTTATTGTTCAAACAAAAGAAGAATTATATGGTAAAAATGCAAAATATGCTCCAGATATAACACTTTATTTAGAAGAAAAAGGATATGATACTTACTGTTTTTTTTCACAAGATAATAAAATATTTGTGGAACCTATAGAAAATCAAGATGGAGAACATAGTTTACCGGGTATAATTTTTACAAATTTAAATTTAAATCTTAAAAATGCAAAAATTATTGATTTGGCTCCAACAATTTTAGATTATTTTAAAATTAAAAAAGGAAAATTTGATGGAAAAAGTTTGATTTAGCAAGCTTTTTAAACTAATTTGGTGATTTAATTAAGATGAAACAAAAAAAAGAAAATAAGGAAAAAGAAAACATTTTTAGTAAAGAAGATGAAGAAATAGTAAAAGAAAGATTAAAAAAATTAGGTTATCTATAATTAGAAAAGTTTATAATCTTTCTTTAATTATATTTAATTATGAAAAGACCTAAAAGAAAAGATGAAAATAAAGTAAAATATGGTACAATTTCTTTGCCTATGCCTTTAATTAATATGATTAAAAAAAGAATCAGGGGAACAGGAATGAATTCTGTTTCAGCTTATATTGCCTTTATTTTAAGACAAATTCTTTCATCTTCTGAATCAAAAGAGACATTTAGCAAAAAAGATGAAGAAGAAATAAAAAAAAGATTGAAGAGTTTAGGTTATTTATAAACCAATTATTTATGATTCAGAACATTTAAATAATCATTATATATAATTATAGATATTAAAATGAAAAATATAATAATTTTATTAATAGATGCTCTTAGACCAAAAAATATGAGTTTATTTGGATATAATAAAGAAACAGATAAAAACATAAAAGAAATAGCAAAAAATAATTTATTATTTAAACAACATTTTTCAACATCTAATGCTACTGCTCCTGCATTAACATCTATACTTACAGCACAATATCCAATCAATCATGGTATAATCCATCAACTCCCTTATACAAAACAAGAGGAAATGGATAAAATAGAAGAAGCAGATTTTTGGTTTCCGAGTTATTTAAAGGATAAAGGTTATGAAACAATATGTATAGACTGGGTAGGTTTTTGGTTAAAAAAAGGATTTGATTTTTATGGTGAAAAAGATGAAGATCAAGATATAATAGAAAAGCAATCTCTCTTTATTTCAGCTAAAGATACAGTTGATTTAGCTATTTCTAAAATTAAAAAGTCCAAAAAACCATTTTTCTTATTCACACATTTTTGGGACACTCATTTTCCTTTTCCAAATACAAAATACGAATCAAATGGAAATAAAGAAGATAGAGATAAAACTTTAGCAAGTATACAAAATGAAAGCCAAAAAGAATATTTGAGAAAAAGAATTCAAAATACAAATCTCTATACTATACAAGATATGATTAATAAATATGATTTAGCAATAAAAGAAATAGATCAAGAAATTGGGAGATTGTACACTTTTTTAAAAGAAGAAAATTTGTGGGAAGACACAATATTTTTTGTTTTAGGTGATCATGGAGATAATTTAATAGGTCATGATATTTATTTTAGTCATGCGGGTTTATATGATGATTCTATTCATGTACCAATGATAATTCATCTTCCAGGATATGAAAAAAAAGAAATAAATAAATTTTCACAACATGTTGATATTATTCCAACTATAATAGATTGTTTACAATTAGAACAACATGATACTTTTGATGGAGTATCATTATTACCTTTAATAAAAAATAATGAAACTGTTAGAGAAAAGATATTTGCTTATGATGGTCTTTGTAATGATATTAAAACCGTAAGAACTAAAAATAAAAAATTAATAATTGCAAAAGACAACTTTTGCAATCTATGTAAAGCAAGCCACCATAAAGATATCGAAGAATATGATCTAGAGAATGACCCTCAAGAAATAAAAAATATCTATTCTAGAGAAGATATTCATTTTTAGATTAAAACTATGCACTATAGCATAGAAATATTTAAATACCTTAATTATACATAATTATACATAATGAACAAAGAATTTATTGATCAAAATAAAATAGAAGAAAGATTCACTAAAGAAAGATCTAAAAGATGTGAAGATTTGATGAAACCTGAAGCTAAGGAATGTATCGATTTACCACTTGATGAAAAAATAAAAAAATCACAAGAAGTCATAAAAGAAGCACTCAATAAATATAAAAATGTAGGTCTAGGATTCAGTGGAGGTACTGATAGTTTAGTTTTATTACATCTAGTTTTACCATTTAAACCAAACATATCAACTGTTTTTGTTGATACACAACATGAGTTTCCTAAAACATATGAATTTATAGAAAAAGTAAAAAAAGAATGGAATTTAAAAGATTTTCATGCAGTTAAAGCAGATAATAATAAACTAGAAGAATTTAAAAATAAATATGGTCTTAAAACACCTGAATTTACAACAACATGTTGTGAGTATCATAAAATAGCTCCAATGATGAAAGCAATTGGAGATTTTGGATTTGATGCATTTTTTGTTGGTTTAAGAGGAGTAGAACATGAAGAAAGAGCTAAAGAAGTTTTTTTCTCTCCAAGAAAAAATCCAGATCATATTAGAGTACATCCTCTTTTATTTTGGAGACAAGAAGATGTATTAGATTATATTAAAAAATATAAAGTAGAAACAAATCCTCTTTATGAAGAAGGGTATACATCGTTAGGATGTTATGTATGTACTGAAAAAAATACAGATCCAAATGCACATGAGAGAGCAGGAAGAGGAATTGTAAGAGAATTAGTAATGGAACGTTTAAGAGAACTAGGATATACTTAAAATTTTTTGTTCATAATCTTTAAATAATAATAAAAAAACTTTTTCTAAATGAATATTTTAGTTACAGGTGGTGCAGGTTATATAGGTTCTCATGTTGTTAGAGAACTATTTGATGATAACAATATAATTGTTTATGATGATTTATCAAAAGGTCATAAAGAATCTTTACCTAGTAATATAACGTTTATTCAAGCAAATTTATCAGAAACTCAAAAATTAGATCAAGTTTTTCAAAAATATAAAATAGATTCTGTACTTCATTTTGCTTCATTTATCGAAGTTAATGAATCAGTAAATGATCCAAAAAAATATTTTGAGAATAATGTTACAAATGGTTTAAGTTTATTAAATTGTATGATAAAAAACAATGTTAAAAAAATAATATATTCTTCAAGTGCAGGAATTTATGGAAATCCTACAAAAATTCCAATAGATGAAGATTCAGAAACAATTCCAAATAACCCATATGGCCTAACAAAATTAATGTTCGAACAAATTTTACAAAAATATAATAAAGCTTATCAATTAAATTCAGTATGTTTAAGATATTTTAATGCAGCTGGTGCTCATATCTCTTCAGAAATCGGAGAAGATCATAAACCAGAATCTCACCTTATACCATTAGTTTTACAAACAGCTCTTGGTTTAAGACCAGTTATTAAAATATTTGGAACAGATTATAAAACAAAAGATGGAACTTGTGTTCGTGATTATATACATGTTACAGATTTAGCTCAAGCTCACATTCTTGCTCTAAATCATTTAGAAAATAATGAAGGTTATTTTTATTATAATCTTGGTAATGAAAATGGTTTTTCAGTTAAAGAAATTATTGATATTGTGTCTGATATTACAAAAATTGATATTCCAATAGAAAAAACAGATAGAAGACTTGGTGATCCCGCTATTTTAGTTGCTAGCTCTAAAAAAATTAAAAAAGAATTAAATTGGAAGCCAAAGTATAATGATATTAAAACCATAATAAAAACAGCATGGCAATGGCATCAAAAACATCCAAAGGGTTATTGATTATTCTTCTAATAAATTTTCAACAATGCTTGCATAAGCTGGTCTTGTTAAAAATACACCAACACTAATACCAATTATTGTAGTAACAGCAAATCCTCTAATTAATCCAGCACCTGCAAAAAATAATGGAAACATTGCAGCTAATGTTGCAGCATATGCAGAAAATACAATAAACATAGCCCTTTTTATTTTTTCTTTCCAATTATAATATCTAGATTGTACACTACCTTTTAAAACTTCATCTGTAATAACAATCTGATCATCAACACCAGTACCAACAGCAACTATAATTCCTGCAATAGAAGCAACATCTAAATTCCAT
>JAZDLF010000038.1:0-2038 GCA_043802295.1 Candidatus Woesearchaeota archaeon
ATGCGCTAGCTGGGTTTCGAACCCAGGTCCAAGCGTTGGCAACGCTCGATACTAACCACTATACTACTAGCGCAATGGGCCCGGCAGGAGTCGAACCTGCGACCTACACCGTGTAAGGGTGTCGTTAACTATCAATTTTAATTGATCATAGCCACTAGACTACGAGCCCAATTATCAAAATTAATTTTATCTTCCTATAAAAATGTTTTGATTAACCTTAAAAAACAAAACCTTTAAAAAGTTTAATTAATAATTTGTAAGTATGCCAGAAGAAGATAAAATTCTAGATGATGCAGACAAAGATTTAGAAATAGAAAACAAAGAAATTTCTCCAGAAGTAAAGAAAAAATTAGATGCTTTAAAAGATAAATTAGATAAATTAAGAAAAAAACTTGTAGATAAACACAAAGATATTATGGGTATATCACTATTACCACCAGAAAAAAAAGAAAAAGCATCCAAAGAAATAAATGTCTTAGTTTTATATGATATTCCAGAAGATGAAAAAGATAAATTAGGTTTTAAAGAAAAATTTGAGCAATCTATTAACAAAATTGCTGAAGAATTTGATAAAAATATTAAGCCTCAATGTATGAATTTATTTGAACTTCGTGAATCTTGTTTTGATGCAAAATATGAAATTTTAGAATTAATAGCACTATCAGCTCCAATTTATGATCCTAAAGATTTATTTATGGCATTAAAAGTTTCCGAATTACACAAATCAATGGTTCTTAAAAAATTTGAAAAATATGTTGTGTCTTATGTTGCAGTTGGATCTTTGTTTAGAGGCGATGCAACATCTAATGATATTGATGTAGCTGTTGTTGTTGATGATACAGATGTTAAAAGAATGTCTAGAATTGAATTAAGAGATAAATTAGGTGCTATTATTAGATCAATGGGTTATGAAGCAAGTGCTATGGTTGGTGTTAAAAAAGAACTTCATGTTCAGGTTTATATTTTAACAGATTTCTGGGACTCAATTAAAGATGCATCTCCTGTTATTTTTACATTTTTAAGAGATGGTGTTCCTTTATATGATCGTGGAATTTTTATGCCATGGAAATTATTATTAGAGATGGGTAGAATTCGTCCATCTCCAGAAGCAATTGATATGCATATGGAAGTAGGTGAAAAATTATTAGAAAGAGCAGATGCTAAATTATTAAGTGTTATTTCAGAAGAAATTTTTTATGCTGTTCTTAATCCTTCACAAGCAGCTTTAATGTTATATGGCGTTAATCCACCAACTCCAAAAGAAACAGTAAGATTATTAGAAAAAATATTTGTTAAAAAAGAAAAATTACTAGAACAAAAATATGTGAATATTCTAGAAAAAATAAGAACTCATTTCAAAGATATTGAACATAATAAAATTAAAAAAATATCAGGAAAAGAACTTGATTCTTTAATAGAGGAAGCACAAGATTATTTGAAAAGAATAAAAAGATTATTTACTCAAATTGAAAAAAGAACAGAACACAAAAAAGCCTTACATTTCTATGATAACACAATTAAGATACTTAAAGATGTTTTGAAACTAGAGAATTTAGATACTGATAATATACAAAATAGTCTTAAAAAATTAGTAGAAAAAAATATATTTCCTAAAAAACATTTAGATGATTTTAAAAACATATCAAAAATTAAAAAAGAATTCAAAACATTATCTAAACAAGAAGTAGAAAAAATAAGAAAAGAAACATCACCATTTATTAGATCTCTTATAGAACATGTTCAAAGAAAACGTGGTTTAGAAATTGAAAAAGCAAAAATAAGAATTAAATATGGTGATAAATTTGGTGAAATATTTTTATTAGTAGATGAAGCTTTTATAATAGATGACATTGATGCTCAAGTTAAAGAAATACATAAAGCAAAAATAATGCCTAATGGTGGGCTTGGAAAAATGGAAAAATCTAATCTAAAAGAATTAGAAGATAAAATAGTTACTTCTAGAATACCAAATAAAGTATTTATTAAAGAAAAAATCTTTGAAGATCTAAGAAAAATCTATGGTAAAGACATAGAAGTT
>JAZDLF010000039.1:0-20444 GCA_043802295.1 Candidatus Woesearchaeota archaeon
AGTAATATTAATTGTATTAGTGATAATATTAGCTGTTAAAAGAACAAGTGAAGGAAGATCAGAACCTGAACAAGGAATGATTGAAGGTCAAACTTATTACTATTATCCAAGACAATAAAACACTTTTTCTTTATTTTTTTACTTTTCTATAAACCAATAAAATATATACAAACAATAAAATTAATATTATAAATATACCAACACCTATTAATATTAAGTACCAATTAATAATTTTTTTTGGTTTTTCAACTGCTCTTTTTGATAGTAAATCTTTACATGTTTTAGTTGCTTCATCTGTTAAAGATAATGATTTTTCAAATTCTTCTTCATCAAAAGATTTTTCTGCTTGAACAATTAATTCATTAAGTTCTAAACATTCTGGGTTTTGTCTAAATAATTGTTTGGCTGCTTCTATTTTAGTTCTAAGATCTTGTGTGTTAATAACACCTGTTCTTAAAGCATCTATATATAAAGTTGCTACTTGAGTTAAAGCTGGATTTGTAACTTGGGCCATTATTCTTACATAACCTGGAAGAGTTGCTTCTTTTGTTGTAACAATTAAATTTATTCTTTCTATATTACCTACTGTAAGTTGGTTGAGTCTTGTTTTAGTTAATTTTAGAAAAATATTTTGTTTATCTGTTTGTGTTGATAAAATTATATCTTGTAGTGATATCTCTCCACTATTTTTTAATATTATTGGAATTGATATTTCATCATTTGGATAAAGTACTAGAGTAGAAGGTAAAATTAAATCTAAAGATGCTATTCTAATTGGTCTTGTTCCACCGCCACCAACACCACCACCGCCACCAGCACCTGTTGGAGATGGTCTAGTTGTTGGAACAACACAATTACCATTACCATCACATAAACAATTAGAACCACTGCAGCCAATATTACTATAACATGCTTCATCTGTTGATCCTGATAATACTGGGATTTGATCACAACCATTAGTACATGTTGGTTCATAACATTTATTGTCTGTACAATATGAAGCATCAGCAGGGCAATTTTCTCCAAAACTACATATAGAGTCACCACATTCTACTAATATTTTTAATTGAACTGTTCCTTCAACTGTATTTTTACCTGTCAAAAAATTAATTTTGGATAATATACCAAACATATTAAACAAAGAAAATATTATTAGTAAAATTGCAATAAATACTATTAAATTGTTAGATATCTTCATTTTAAGTACTTTTTATAATAATAATTAAAGTTGAGTTATATTCTCCTATTTTTGTTGAAGATGGTGGGTTAACTATTATATCTATTTTTCTAGTTTCATTAGATTTTAATATAAATCTTTTATTTTGTATTATAATCCAGTCTGATAGATCTTTTGCTTTTAAATTAACAATAACACTTTTTGTATATTGATTATATAATAATATAGTTCTTGTTGTAAAACCTCCTGGATTTGCAGCATAATATAATTTATCTGTATCTATTATTATACCAATATTTTTAGTTATTTTTATTACAATTGGTATTTCATATTGCTGGATTGTTTTAATATTATTATAAAAAATAAGTGAAATAAAAAAAAATAATACAAAAATCATAATTAATTTTTTATTCATTTTTTTTCTTTTTGATTAACCATAATAAGTTTAATATTAAAAGTATTATAATAATTATTATTAATATTTGAATTGTTTTACCTTTTAATAATTCTTTTAAACTAAATGGTTTTTTTATTATTTCAATACCACTAATCATAGAAGTTGATTTATTTGCATAATATATAGTCATATTAACATTATAATATCCTAATTCAAAATTATGAGTATCAAGATATATTAAAAAACCAGATTCTTCAAAAGGATTTATTCTATCAAAAGCACTTTTAAATTTGGTATTATTAATTAAAATTTCAGCATAAACATTATCAATAGGGTCATTCCAATAACTTTTTGCTACAATAATAAATTTACTTACTTCATCTTTATAATGTTTTTTAGTGTAATTTGTTATTTCTATTAATAAAGTACCAATTTCAAAATTTCTTTCTAATTCTAATTTATTACTATCATATAACAATGTTAATTTAATATTATATGTTCCTGGTTTGTAGTCTTTAGTATTAGCTTCTGTTGTAAATTTAGCTTTTTCACCAGATTTTAAGTTAGTTATTTTATCTAAATATAAAGTATCAAGTTTTGTATTATCTTTATAAATTTCAAGAATAGCTTCTATTTGATTAATAGTTTCATTACCTCTACTAGTTACTTCTATTTCTATTGGCAAAGTTTCAGATTCTTTTATATTTGGAATTTTAAGATTTGTTATTTCCAAAAATTTACCAGGATATGGTATAAATACTAATAAAGTTAATCCAACAGATGTCATAATATTAAACTTACCAATTCCATTAACAGAACTACTTTCTTCTACCATTACATAATTATATTGTTTACCTGGTTCTAAATTTAATTTTTGAGGTAGTTCCAAAGAAAAATGAATATCAGCACTACCTAATTTAGGTAATTTTATGTTATTTTCTTTTAATTTGATATAATCTTTTAGTGGACCTTGAGTAAAAACATTAACATAAATATCTTTACTACTTGTACTTAATACTGTTGCTATAAAATCTCTTTTTAAATTTGGTTCTGAGTTAAGTTCAATTATTGGTGGGCTAATACCAATTGCATATCCATAATCAACAAATAATATAATAAGTAATAATATTAAAAAAACCTCTTTTTTCATAATATATTTTTGTAAAAATTAATATATATATTTTGTGTTATTATTAGGTTGCTACACCTACAAAAGTTAAATTAGCATAAGCTGCTATTGTATCTGCTGGAGCATCTGCTGGAATGAATATTCCGGCCCACATTTCAACATTTCTAGCAGAAACAGCAAATGATAAATTATCACAGAATCTATAAGGTGTATTTATTGCAGTGAAATTTACTATTATACTATCTAATGATGCTAATCCTGAACTAGCATGTTTTTTGCAACCAGTTGCGTTTTCTGTTGTATATTGAAATTTTGGTGCAGTACCACCAATTAAAGAAGGAGCTAAATGGCCTGTTTTTACTGAAACATTTGCATCTGTGTTACCAAGATTTTGTATTGTGATATTATCTATTGCAGTTAAAGAACTACATTGACCACTACCGGTTCCACCTGTTGTTGTATCATTAGACCAATGTTGGGTTCCACCTGTTATTGGTTTACAATTACCAAAATTAATATTTGGATCTGTTGAATTAATTAAAATATTAGCTTGAATTGTTACATTAACATAACCTATTTCTGTTGCACTTGAAGCTCCTGTAATTAAATTATTTATTTTATTAAAATCAACAAAACTAACTATTAATGTTAATACTATTGCAATACACACTAAAATTATTATAGTATTGTCTGATAATTGTTTCATGTATTTTCATCCCTTACTATTTTTAAAGTAACTTGAGCATTATTATTTATAATGGATTTAGAATAAAAAACATTTCTAAAATTTTCCAAAAAATTATATTTATCTTGTAAAATAAATAATACACCAAAAATCAATATAAGAATAATAATTATAATTATTGTTTTCTGCACCTTCTTTTTTTTGGGTTCCATTTTTATATCCCTTATAATATATACCTTTTTTGCCTATTTATATATTTTATGTTACTCAAAAGATATATATATAGATATATATATATATTACTATTTAGGTAATTGTTCTTGTTTATTCCTTTTCTTAGTATATAAAATAAACCATATTATATTTAATAAAATTAAAATTATTATGATAATCGCAATATATATTTGTTTTGTTTGTATTTTTGGAGGAGCTATGGCTAAACCTGTTACGCCTATTATTTCAGTTTTAATATAATCTAAACCAACTTCTGTTCTAATTTGACGTTCTGATTTTTTATCTTCATAACCTAATATTAGTTTACCTTGATATTCACCTTGTTCAATATTTTCTGTGTCCCAATAAGCTATAAGTTCTTTTTTAGTTTTAGCTGGTATTTCTGTGGGTAAAGATTTTATGCTAGGTATTTGTTCACCTTGTTTATTAAGCAACATTTCTGAGTAAGCATCTCTAATTACATAATTACCAATGTTTTCTACTAAAATGTTAAATTTAGCAACTTGACCCAACTTAAAATTATCAACAGATATATCAATGGGTTTAATTAAGAACTCACCAACTAAAAATTGTCCTTTTAATTCTATTTCACTATTATCATAATTTACAGTTGCTATAACATTATATTTTCCTTCACTTACATTAGCTAACCATGAAGCTACTAGTTCTCTTTTAGTAAATGGCTCTATTGATTTTTCATCAGTTTTAACACTTGCTATTTTTTTGTTACTATCATCATAAATATCAATAACAGCACTTGCTTTTTCAATTTTATTTGATCCTAAATTGTAAACTGGAATTATAAAAGAAGCTTGTTCGTTTTTTTTAGATTCTAAAATTATTAATTCAGCTCGTGCATATTTACCAGGATAAGGAACTACAACATAAATTTGGGATATAACAGATACTAATGCTCCTATTGTAATTTCACCTTCTTGTTGTATAGGCTTAATTTCTCTGATTACTATGTCACTAGTTGTTATTCCAGGTTCTAATTTATCAGGTAAAATAATTTTGTATTTTATTTCTTTATATTCTTGATCTTTTGTAAAAGATATTTCTTTATCTATTAATTCTATTGATAAATTACCTCTAGTAAATACAACTGCTTTGAAATCTTTATATTCATTATTAAGAGCTCTTATTGCTATTTCTTGTTGTAAATTAGGTTGAAAATTTATTGTTGTTCTAGCAGGAGTAACACCCAAAGCATTAATATTATAACTAAATAGTATTATTACAAATATGAATAAAAATAAAATTTTTATTTTTGAGATGCTATCACCCCTGAAATATTTTCTATACTTATTATTTTATTAATATCAAGAGACGCATTTGTTAGATTACTAAATTCTAATCTAAGTTGGACATTACCTGTATTTTTTAGAATGGTTTTATTTAATTCTAATGCTATCAAAGAATTTATTAGAAATGAACCTGAATCTGATTCTATTATTTCATTATCTTTGATACAATTTACTTTATAATAATAATCTTTGGGTGTTAGATTAATTGTTTGATACTCACTATATTTTGTTTTAATGTAAATTTCTGGACTAGTGAATTCTTTGTTATCATCTATTGTAAGTTCATACAAATCACAATTACCTTGCCATTGTAATAATGGAGGAGCTATAGTATAACCAGTTATATTAAAAATTTTAATGTTTTTACTAAATAAAATAATAAGTAATAAAATTAGTACTATATTTATTGTTATGAATAATTTTTTCATGGTGGATCTGAATAAGATGATTCAAATGTTAAAGTTGAACTTTTATCTCCAACTAGTTCTCCATATGGTGCTGTGATTTTGACATCTATTTCTGCTGAATCAGTACTATCAGAAGAACTTAGATTACCAATTGATAAGACTGGAGAGCTGCTAACATTAGTCCATGATAATAAACCCCATTTAAAAGAATTATTTTCTGAAGTGAAATTATCTATTTTAAATTGAAAATATTGTGTATCAAGAGCAGCATTACCCCATAAAGCATCTAAAGCATATATGGAAACATTAACATTTACATTACCATCATTTTGTATAACAAAAGGTACTGGATTATTTGTGGTTGTATCATTTGAAGTACCTATAGTTATCCCATTAAAATTAACTGTTTTATTTATAACTAATATATTAATTGAATCTAATGTAAAATTCCATGTATTAGACCAATTACTATAATCTATACTATCATATGCACGAACTCTCCAAAAATATACTCCAATTGATAAAGGATTAACAACTGTATATGAAGTATTATAAGATCCTTCTACAATAGCAGTTATATTAACATTTGGACTTGTGAAATCAGAATTATCATCTAGTTGTATATGATATGTTCTTGTTTGCCCATCTATATCTGTTGAATTTTGCCAATACAATTTTGGAGTGGTATTTGTTATATGAGTATCATATAATGGAGCAAGTAATATAGGTATAGATGATGGTGTGTTTGGAGGGCCACAACAAAGATTAGTTGCATAGTGATTACATGCAGAAACATGAGCATTTGTTTTATTACTAGTTGCATTGCCTAAACTTAATAAACAAGTGTTTCCAACTGGACATGTTGTATCATAAACTGTACAATTGATTGTTGTTGTTGTATTAAAACATACTTTATGATTATAACTTGAGTAGGATGATGTTTGAGTATGAGAATTAGTTAAATTTTCTAATCTTAAAAGTGTAGTACCACTACTACAATAATTTTGTAAGGTATAAAGTGTTGAATTACAACATAAAGTATAAGCATAAACATCCTGTGAATAATTATAAAATTGAGCATGAGAATTATTCATTCCAGAAGATCCATTTTCAAATCTTAATAAAGCTGTACTTGATGTACATGTTGTATTAATATAACAATATAAATCTGCTTTTGTAATAGTTAAAACTAATAAAAATAATATTAATATAAAAAATATTTTAGTAATATTCCTCTTTTTCATCAATTTAAATTTATGAAATAAGAATATATAAATATTGTTACTTTTGAGATGTTGTATCTATTGTATAATTAGCAGATCTTATTTTTACTTCTTGTATACAATATCCTTTTAAACATTGTTGATTTAAAAGTTGTTGGATATATTGTTGGTCTAATGATTGTAAAGGTATCAATTGCTTTGTACCATCAATTATAATATCACACATATCTCCTTTATCTGTTTTAGCACAATTTTCATTTATCCATTCTTGAACTGTTTTAACCTTTGTACACAAAATTTTAGAACATTGCCATTCTTCATTATTAATGAATTTTATATAATAAAAAACATCAAATGCTATTACTAAAATTATTAAAATATATAAAATAATAATTGATTTATCAATCTTTTTTTTCATATTTCACTTAAATAAATTATTATTTATAAAGCTTTTTGTTTTAAGAGATATATTTTTTAACTAGTTCAGAAATTTTTTTACCATCAATTTTTCCACGATACTTCTCCATTACTAAACCCATTATAGCATTAAAAGAAGCACCTTTATTCTTTTGTATAATATCTTTTATTTGTTGTTCTATATTATCTACTGATACTAATTTATATTTATTAAGATCAACTTTTTTGTTTTGAATAATTTCAGATAAAATATCAATAACAGCCTCTTTAGATATAACATTTTTGTCTAGATTATATAAAACAAAATCAAAGTCTTGTTCTTTTAATTTTTTGATGTCTAAATTGTATCTTGTTTTAATATTTTTTGGGACTTCTACTAAAATATGAGCTATTAAAGAAGGTTCTATTTTGTATTTACTAACAAATTTCTCAAATAATTTGTTATTAATAAGTTCTCTTGCAAGTTGTGTTGATAAATTATATTCTTCTTCTAACTTCATGGCTTTTATGGTAATAAGTTCAGGTAATTTTATTTTAGAAATTTTTTCTTTTGTTATCTTAACAAAAGGAACATCTGTTTCAGGATACAATCTAGCTGATCCTGGCATTGGTCTTAAAAATGTTGTTGTAAAATTATCTTCTGCTTTTCTTACCTCATTTTTTAATTCTTCATTTCTTTCTATTAAATATAATTGCCTTTTAACTTCATTTTCTATAACTTTTGGAATTGATCTTAAATCTTGAAAACCTTTTATTTCTGTTCGAGCTTTATTCATTATGGATATATTAACATCTTGTCTAATAGTACCTAAACCGGATTTAACTTTACCAGTTGATTTTAGAATCATTCCTATTAAAGCTGCTGTTTCTTTTGCATGTTCTGGATCTTTTATAGTTGAATCTGTTTTAATTTCTACTAAAGGAACACCTAATCTATCAAGTCTATATATTACTGTTTTTTCATCTTCTCTTATTTTTTTAGCTGCTTCTTCTTCTAAATAAATTTCTGGAATACCAACTTTACCTTTTGATGTTTCTACATAACCATTTAGAGCTATTAAGGAAGTTCTCTGAAAACCAGATGTATTTGAACCATCTATTACTGTTTTTCTCATTATTTGTATTTCATCTACAATTTTAGCATTTAATAATAAAGCAATTTCTAATGCGATATCAATTGCATGTTGATTTATTGGATGAGGCGGTTCTTCATCTAATTCAACTAAACAGGAAGATGTTGAGCATGCTTCATAAATAAAAATTTTATTTTTAGATTTTTCATATTCAGCTGCTATATCTAAAGCACCTGTTTCACCAGCAACTGAACGCAATTTTCTTTTTATTGTTATATCCGGTTTATTTGGATCATTTACAAAAGAAGGACAGTTACAAAATAATTTATGAGTTTCTAATTGTTTATGGATCTCTAACCCACATTTAAAATCCAATTTTTTGTAATCAAGCATAATTAAAATATTTTTTATTTGTTTATAAAATTTATCTTTCCCAGATAATTTTTCCTTTTTTTCTTACTTCTCTTATTCTATGTAAAGGAATATGCACGTCTTTATTATCTTGTTTAATAACCATAAAAGTACCTACTCTTGCAATAGAAGCAAAAGAAATTTCTATTCTTTTTTCTAACATTCTATCAAAATAAATTATTGTATAATCTTTAGGATTTTCTTTTGGATCCCATCTTATTTTATTTAACAGATCTCCTATATAGATCATATATATTTAATAAAGTTTTAACTATTTAAAATATACAGTTATTATTGTTGTTTTTTATTATTCTTCAAGATAACCAACCATAAATGCTTGTTCTTCACTAGATATTTCATCATTCTCTAGTGCTTCTTCGATATAATCTTGTTCGTAGAAATCCATGTCATCATAATTATAATTTATTCTCTTTTGTAGTAAAATATCACCCTTTTTCATGTAATAACTATAGAAATATCTTGCTTAAAAACTTAATGAACTATTCTTCTATAAATTCATCAGGCAAAATTCTTTTGTTTATTTCACCACGAAGATTTTCTTTTATTAATTGTTTAACCTGAGATTTGGGATAATTAGCTAATAACCAAGATAATTTAACAAATGCTGTTTCTGGTAGCATATCTTCTCCAGGAATTATTCCTATTTCTTGCAAATCGCGGCCTTTAGAATAAACATTCATATTAATGCGACCAAATATACATTGTGGGGTCATTACAATAACACAATTCTTAGATAGGTTTTGTAATGCTTTTTTTATTTTGGCATGTTCTTTTGTTTCATTATCAATTACATCTAGTGGTGTTGCTCCAAGACCTGTTCCTTCAATAATTAGGCCTTTATAGCCTTTATATGCATTAAATTGGTTTGCAGTCATATTAATTGTAATTTTAATTAAAGCAACTTTTTCTTCAAATTTATCTTTGATAATTAACTTACCACCTTTTTTAGGATGATCATGTTTAAAGAATTCTATTTGTTTTGTGTAATAATTTACTTTTGCAATTGGTTTATCATTTACTGGTCTAAATGCATCTCTTCTAGATGTATGTAACTTACGGGTTTTACATGCAGGTAAAATTAAACAATTATTATCTTCCATATTTTCATGCATGCAAATTGCTACACCAGCAAAATCTGTTTTTGTTATAAAGTTAGCTGCGCATATTAGATTTATAGCAGCATCACTTGAACCACGATCAGAACTTCTTTGAGCTCCTACTAATATAACTGGAATAGGACAAGATTCTAAAGCAAAAGATAAAGCAGCACTTGCTACTGCTAAATTGTCTGTCCCTATACCTATGATTATTCCATCAACATTATTTTTTATTTCATTTTTGATTTCTTTTGCAAGAATAAATATGTGCTTAAATCTTAGATCATCAGACCACATTTTTCTTACAAGTTTGGCTCTAAAATTAGCTATGTCTTTTAATTCTGGAAACATTTCTAATAAATCTTGTGGAGAAAATTTAGCACCAACAGCTCCTGTTTTATAATCAACTTTTGAAGCAATAGTTCCTCCTGTATGCAAAATTGAAATTATTGGTAAATTTTTATTAATTTTTATTTCTGAATATTTTTTTTCTTTTTGTTCTTCTTCTTTTTTAATTAATGTAATATTTTTGATATCTTTTTTGTCCATTGATAAATTATAACCATTTTTTAATTTTATAACTAAATTTTGTGAAGGAGATTGCATTAGTGTTCCTTGTGATTTTTGAGTAGAAGTAGTAATTTCTATTAAATCACCTTCTTTAAAATTAAATTTTTTCATTTAGATTAATAAAAAAGAAATGTATTAAATAACATTTATATTCTTGAAAATATATTTTACAATGCAAAAATGTTTATAAACAAATTGTTTATATAAAAATAGTTATATAAGAAATTAATTAAAGTTCCATTTCAATTTGGACGCTGAAATGAACTTCGAAATTATAAATTCTATTTAGATTAATCTTCTTCTTAAGTTTGAATCATTAATCATCTAAACTTTTGATGAAAAAGATTTCTAAATAGTAGTAAAACATAACTGAGATATAAATATTATGGTTTTAGAGAATATATATCTCACATAAAAATCAAATGAAAAAAATAAAAAAAGGGGGAGAAGAAAAATGATGGATTTTTTAGTAAAAGATGCATTAAAAAGTGCTCCAACTATTGACACAAGTTCAATGAAAGTTGGTCAAGCTCAAATTAAAGTAATTGGAGCTGGTGGTGGTGGTAGCAATATGATTAGTTGGCTACACAAAAAAGGTGTACAAGGTGCTGAAATTATTGCTGTAAACACAGATAAACAACATTTAGATATAACTGAAGCAGATCACAAGGTTTTGATTGGAAAAGAATTAACTAGAGGCTTGGGATGCGGTGGTTTTCCTGATAAAGGAAGAGAAGCTGCTAAAGAAAGTTTACATGATTTGAAAATGGTTTTGAAAGATGCTGATATGGTTTTTATATGTGCAGGATTAGGTGGAGGTACTGGAACTGGTGCTGCTCCTATTGTAGCACAAGTAGCTAAAGAAGTAGGTGCTATTGTTATAGGTACTGTAACCATGCCATTTGATATTGAAAGAGCAAGAATTGATAAAGCTGAATTTGGATTACAACAATTAAGAGAAATTGCTGATACTGTTATTGTTATTGATAATAATAGATTAGTAAACATTGCTGGAAACTTACCAGTACAACAAGCATTTGCAGTTGCAAATGAATTGATTAGTACTATGATAAAAGGTATAGTTGAAACAATAGCAATTCCAAGTTTAGTAAATTTAGATTACGCTGATGTAAAAGCAATTATGGCAAATGGAGATGTTTCTGTAATTGGAATAGGTGAATCTGACTCTGAAAATAGAGTAGAAGAAGCCACTAGAAGAGCATTAACCAATCCATTACTAGATGTTAGTTATGAAGGTGCAGTTGGTGCTTTAATCCATGTAAGTGGTGGAGATGATTTAACATTAGATGAAGTTAGTAAAGTTGGTGAAATAATAACAGAAACACTAGATGCAGATGCTAATGTTATCTGGGGAGCCAGAATAAATGAAAGCTTAAATGGTAAAATAAGAGTCATGACAATTATTACAGGAGTAAACTCACCATACATATTAGGAAGAACAGATCACAGAAAAATTGCTTCAAAGGCATCGCAAATGAGCCAAGAATTAGGAATTGATGTAGTGACTGCATTGAGAAGATAAATTACATTTAAAAGGGCAAACCCCCCTAAACTTTTTGCCCTCACTTTAGTCTTTTTTGCTGGTGCCTAAAAGGCACTGGCTTAATTTTTAAGATAAAGTGAGAAAAACTTATTTCTTAATTTTTTTATAGAACTCATTTAATTTTTTTGAGTGTTTTTCTCTAAGATCTTTGATGTCTTTTTCAAATTTCTGTAATGGCCAAAATGAAAAATCATCAACCATCTTTTTACCATATTCTTCAAAGAATGTAACTCTTTCAATAGAATTTCTTGGTGTTTTTATTGGTTTTTCATCACTATAACCAAGAGTTAATATTATTTCAGGAATGATACCAAAAGGTAATTTTAAAATTCTTGAAACTGCATTATGATCAAAAGCTCCAACAAAACATGTAGCAAGATCTAAAGACTGAGCCATTAACATCATGTTTTGAGCTGCTAATGCACAATTTTGTGTTGAATATAATTTACTATGATTACCATATAATTTTTCTATTTTTTGAGTGTTATTACAAATAATAATATAAGCATAAGCGCTTGTCATCCAGTGTTGTTTTAAAGAAGCTATTGCTATATCCTCTTTTTTTTGTTTGTCTCTTACAATTATAAAAATCCAATTTTGTATGTTTCCAGAAGAAGGAGCATAAGTACCAGCTTCTAAAATTTTGCCTATTTTATCAAATGAAACTTTTTTGTCTAAATATTTTCTTATAGATTTACGTTCTTTAATTATGTTTTCAATATCCATCCAAAAGGTTTAAAAGTTACTGGATATTTAAACATTTCTATGGATTATTTGGATCTAGTTAGTGTTTATGAAGAACTAGAAAAAACGACTAAAAAATTGGAAAAAAGTGATATTATTTCTAAATTATTAAAAAAAGCTTCTGTTGATGATTTAGAACAAATAATTTATTTAATTCAAGGCAAAGTTTTTTCAAATTGGGATGAAAGAAAAATTGGAATGAGCTCTAAATTAGCTTTAAGAGCTATTTCATTAGCAACTGGTAATAGTAAAGAAGAAATTGAGAAAATGTTAAATAAATTAGGAGATCTTGGTAAGGTTGCTGAAGAATTAATAAAAGAAAAGAAACAGGTTACACTTGTACAACATAAATTGAGCGTAAAAAAAGTTTTTGAGAATATTAGAAAATTATCTGTTCTAGAAGGAGAAGGTACTTTCAATAAAAAAATAGGTTTAGTGGCTGAATTATTGACAAGTGCTAAGCCAATTGAAGCTAGATTTATTGTAAGAACTGTTTTAGAAGTATTAAGAGTTGGTGTTGCTGAAGGTATTTTAAGAGATGCTATAGCAAAAGCATATGATGTTAATGTTAAAGATGTAGAAAAAGCATTTGATTTAATGAATGATTATTCTGAAGTTGCTAAAGCTGCAAAGAAAAACGAGTTAGGAAAAATTAAATTAATTGTTAATAGACCAATGAATGTCATGTTGGCTATTAGAATAGAAAAAATAGAAGATGCCTTTGAGGCTTTAGGAAAACCAGCTTTATTTGAATATAAGTTAGATGGTTTTAGAGTTCAGATTCATAAAAAAGGTAATAAAATTTTATTGTTTACAAGAGGAATGGAAAATGTTACAAATCAATTTAAAGAAACATTATCTTATATTGAAAAAAATATAAAAGGAGATTCTTATATTTTAGATTCTGAATTTGTTGGTTATGATACTAAAACAGGCAAATATCTACCATTTCAGAGTATTTCTCAAAGAATAAAAAGGAAATATGATATAGAAGACATAGCAAAAAAATTTCCTGTTGAAATTAATATATTTGATATTTTATATTATAATAATAAAGATTTAACTAAAGAAACTCAAGAACAAAGAAGAAAATTTTTAGAAAAAATTGTTAAAAAAGTTCCTAAGAAAATAGTTTTAACTAAAAAATTAATTACTGACAATGAAAAAAAGGCTCAACAATTTTATAAAGAATCTCTAAAAGTTGGTAATGAAGGTGTTATGGTTAAGAATTTAGAAACTATTTACCAACCAGGAAGAAGAGTTGGTGGGTGGCTAAAAATAAAATCTATAATGGAAACTTTAGATTTAGTTATAAGTGGAGCTGAATGGGGTGAAGGAAAAAGAGCAACATGGTTATCTAGTTTTACGTTGGCTTGTAGAAAAGATAATGAATTTTTAGAGGTTGGTAAAGTTGGAACTGGAATAAAAGAAAAAGATGAAGAAGGAATTACTTTTAAACAATTAACTAAATTATTAAAACCAAACATTATTAAACAAGAAGGAAAAACTGTAAAAATAAAACCTACTTTAGTTGTAGAAGTTGCTTATGAAGAAATTCAAAAAAGTCCTACTTATAGTAGTGGATATGCATTGAGATTTCCAAGAGTTATTAGAATAAGATATGATAAAAATACTAAGGATGCTGATACTATAAACAGAATAAAAGAATTATACTCAAAACAAATAAAATAGATTTTGTAATATAATAATCTTTAAATAGTCAAAATATTTTAGTTTTATTAATTTTTGCTTTCACTGAGTAAGGAAACAGAAATGTAAATCATAGTAGTAATTCAATATAACTTATACTATACAAAAAAAAGGTGGTCCTTGGGAGGTTATCATAATATGATTATAAAAGAGGAATTTTTAAATAAACTTAGACAATATTTTGGTTTAAATTTGTATGAAGTAAGAATATGGACAGCATTACTTTCTAGGGGTATTTCTACAGCAGGTGAATTGAGTGATATAGGAAATGTTCCAAGATCTAGAGCATATGATGTTTTAGAAAGTTTAGAGAAAAAAGGTTTTGTTGTTATGAAATTAGGTAAACCAATAAAATACCTTGCTGTTGAACCAAAAGAAGTTGTTGAACGTGTTAAAAAGTATTTGGTAAATCATGCAAATGATAAAGTAAAAAAATTAGATGAATTAAAAAGTACTGATGTATTACAAGAATTAAATTCATTACATAAACAAGGTATTGAATTTGTTGAACCAACAGATTTATCAGGGGCTATAAGAGGCAGGCATAATGTTTATACACATTTAGAAACTATGATTAAGAATGCGCAAAAAAATATTACAATAATGACAACCTCTAAAGGAGTTTTAAGAAAAATAGAAGCATTAAAACCCGAATTAGAAAGATTGGCTAAGAAAGGTGTTAAAATAAGAATAGCTGCTCCTATAACAAAAGAAAATTTACCTGTAGTACAATCTATATCAAAAATAGCAGAAGTTAAACATACCAAAAATATTAATTCAAGATTTGTTATAGTAGATAATAAAGAATTGATGTTTATGATACTAAACGATGAAGAAGTACATCCAACTTATGACATAGGAATATGGGTTAATACACCATATTTTGCAACAGCAATGGATAGTTTATTTACTACAACCTGGAAAAACATGGATCCAGCAGATAAAGCAGTTAGTAGTGTTAAATAATCAAAAAACTTTAAATAACCTTATTTCTTCTTTTTTATTTATGGATTACAAAAAAGAGATAATAAAATTATTAGAGAAAGAGCTAAAAATAAAAGACATAATTTTAGAAGTACCTCCTAGTAATTTTGGAGATTATTCTTTTCCTTGTTTTAAATTACAAAATTCAAATGATAAAGCTAAAGAATTAGCTAATAAAATAAAAGCAAATTTTTTAGATAAAATAGAAGCTAGAGGACCTTATTTGAATTTTTTTATTAATAAAAAACATTTAGCTGAAAACACCATAAAACAAATTTTGAAAGAGAAAGAAAATTATGGTAAAGGAAAAGAAGGAAATGGAAAAAAAATTGTAATTGATATGTCTTCTCCAAATATTGCAAAGCCCTTTGGAATAGGTCATTTAAGGTCAACAATAATTGGGAACTCTTTGGCAAATATTTTTTCAAAATTAGGTTATAAAGTTATAAAAATAAATTATTTAGGAGATTGGGGGACTCAATTTGGAAAGTTAATGTTAGGTTATAAAAAATTTGGAAATGAAAAAGAGTTGAAGAAAAATCCAATAAAACATATGTATGAACTTTATGTAAAAGTAAATTCAGATGAAAGCTTAGAAAATGAAGCAAGAGAATGGTTTAAAAAATTAGAGAATGGAGATAGAGAAGCTTTGACTTTATGGAAAAAATTTAAAGAATTAAGCTTAAAAGACTTTAATAAAATTTATAGATTATTAAATATAAAATTTGATATTATTTCTGGAGAATCTTTTTATAATAAAAAGATGAATAAAACTATAGAAGAGCTAAAAGAGAAAAAACTTCTAGAAGAAAGTGAAGGCGCTTTAATAGTTGATCTTAAGAAATATGATCTTGGTGTTTGTTTAATACAAAAGAGTGATGGAACCACACTTTATGCAACAAGAGATTTAACAGCAGCTATTGATAGACATAATAAATATAAATTTTTAAAAATGATTTATGAAGTAGGTAGTGAACAAAAATTACATTTTAAACAAGTTTTTAAAATATTAGATTTGATAGGTTATAAATGGGCAAAAGACTGTGTTCATATTGAACATGGTTTTTATTTAGATAAAGATGGAAAAAAATTGGCAACAAGAAAAGGAAAAAGTATATTCATGGAAGACATTATTAATGAAACTATTGAATTAGCTAAGAAAACAATACAACATAAAAATCCAAAATTAAGAAATAAAGAAGAAATTGCTAAAAAGATTGCAGTTGGTGCGATATTTTATGGAGATTTGAAAAATAATAGAGTTAATGATTCTATATTTGATATTGAAAAATTTTTGGATTTTGAAGGTGATACAGGACCTTATTTACAATATAGTTATGTTAGAGCTTGTTCTGTTTTAGATAAGTCTAAGAAAAAAATTACTAAATTTAATATTATTAATTTAGAAGATAAAGAAATAGAATTAATTAAAAAATTAGCAGAATTTCCAGATGTGATTAGAAATTCATATAATAATTACTCACCAAATGTTATTGCAAATTATGCTTTTAAATTAGCTCAAACTTTTAGTGAATTTTATCAATGTTGTAAAGTAATTGGAAGTAATGAAGAACAACAAAGATTGGCTATTGTTCAAGCTTTTAAATTTGTTATGAAGAATTCTTTGAATTTATTGGGAATAGATGTTATTGAAGAAATGTAACTAACAACTGGAGTATCCACAAATAGGATTAGAACATTTACCACCTCTACAACCTTCTCCAAATTGTAGAGAAGAACCACAATCAGGACATACTGCGTCTACTAAATTACGGCCATCTTTATTGTTGATTAATCCATTTTCTTTATTATCATCTTTACCACTTATTTCTTCTGATATTTTTTGTTTACTTTTGTAATATTTTGTTATAGCTTCAAAGAATTTTTGATCATAATCTTTTGGTAAAAATTCTTTTATTTTCATTGATTCTTCTAAGGCTGTTGCTAGAGCTTGGGAACAAGACATTGAACCCAACAAATCATTACGTTGAGGACAACTAATTGCTTTAAGATGTTTGATATATGTTCTAGGATCAACATTTTTATGTAACCCTAAAGAAATAGTTATACCACTAGTAGCAGTTTGGGCACTTGCGCAACCTCCTGCAGGATTCATGTTTTCAAATGCTTCTACAACATTATACCCGTCTTTATTAACTGTTACAAAAATAGAACCACATCCTGTTTTGGCATGAATTGTTGCTCCAGGTAACCATGTGATATTGGAAATATTTCTACCTCTAGTGGGATTTTCTTCTAATATCTGATCTAATGTCTTTTCTTTTTCAATTGTTGTTATAACTTGTTCTTCTCTACTTTTATCTCTATAAATAGTAATTCCTTTACATCCTTCTTGATAAGCTAAAAGGTATGAATCTTTAATATCCTGCCAAGTTACATCTTTGGGAAAATTTATGGTTTTACTTACTGCGTTATCTGTATATTTCTGGAATGCAGCTTGAACTTTTATATGTTGTTTAGGAGATATTTCATGTGCTGTTACAAATAATTTTTTTTGTTCTTCAGAAATACCTGGAAAATCTTGCAGTTTTATTTCTCCATTAGCCAATTTTTGGATTAAAATTGGATTATATTTGCCATTCTTTTGTAACATTTCTTTGAATATTCTATCAATTTCAAGCAAATCTTGTCCTAATGTTTCTTTAACATTCCTTATATATGCTACACTAAATATAGATTCAATCCCTTGAGATGTACTAGCTATTACACCAATTGAACCTGTTGGTGCTATTGTTGTGGTTGTAGCATTTCTAATTGGTTTACCATTTTTGTAAATACTGTTCTCAAAATTTGGAAATGCTCCTCTTTCTTTTGCTAATTCCATTGATTCTTCTTTGGATTTTTCATTTATGAATTTCATAACATCTTCTGCAATTTTTATAGCATCTTCAGACCTATAGTCAATACCAAGCTTAATTAGCATATGATGGAAACCCATTATTCCCAAACCTATTTTTCTATTTAATTTTGTTAACTCTTCTATTTTTTTAAGAGGATATTTGTTCATATCAACGACATTATCTAAAAATCTAACAGATGTTCTTACAATACTTTCTAATTTATTGTAATCTATTTGAGATTTCCCTTCAGAATTTTTCATCATATTTGCTAGGTTAATTGAACCTAGATTACAAGATTCATATGGTAAAAGTGGTTGTTCACCACAAGGATTAGTACTCTCTATAGCACCTAAATTTGGTGTTGGGTTATCTTTATTCATTCTATCAATAAATATTACACCTGGATCACCTGTCTTCCAAGAATTTTGTGATATTAAATCAAATACCTCTCTAGCTTTGAGATATAATTTATCATTTTCAACTTTTCCAATTATTTTTCCTGTGTAATTATCAATCAATTCTTTTTTGTCTTTTGATAAGCCTAAAGCAGTTTGAAATTTCCCACCATTATATTTTATTTGCTTTGCTCCATTTTCTAAATTTTTAATTGTATACTCAATCCCTTTCCTTGGGTCTTTTAACTCAAAATATCCATCATTTTCTAAAGCTTTCATAAATTCATCTGTTAGAGCAACTGATAGATTAAAATTTTCAATTCTTCCTGGTTCATTTTTTATATATATCCAATTTAAAGAATCAGGGTGATCTATTGGCAAAATACCCATATTTGCTCCTCTTCTTTTACCACCTTGAGTTATTTGTCCTGTACCTGCATCAAAAGTAAAAAGAAATGATATTGGACCCGGAGAATATGCCTTTGTTGATTTTATAAAAGCGCCATTTGGTCTTAATCTACCAAAACTAAATCCTGTTCCCCCACCAGTTTTATGAACAACTGCTGTGTATTTTAATGCATCAAATATTGCATGTTCAGAACCTTCATAACCAATTTCATCTTCAATTGGTAAAACAAAACAAGCAGATAATTGTTGTAATGTATTTCCAGCATTCATTAAAGTTGGTGAATTTGGTAAAAAATCTAAACTTGCCATGATCTTATAGAATTCTTCTTCTCTTTTTTGAATTCCTTTATGATCTTTGATAATATCATAAAGTTTTTCTTTTTCAATTCCTGGTTTTACTTTACCTTTGAATTCAGGTAAATAAAAAGCATCTGCAGCAGCTACATTCTTGGCTACTCTATGCAACATATCTTCACCAGTTTCAATTATTTTGCCAGAATCATCTTTTCTTAAGTATCTACTTTCTAATGTTTGAATTGAACTTAGTGGTATGTTCAATTTATCTTCTAATCCATTGCTATATTGTGCCATTTTTTATTTTTTAATTAATTTTTTTACCTCTTTTTCAAAATCTTTTGGGTCATGAAATTCTTGATAAACTGATGCGAATCTAATATAAGCAACTTTATCTAATTTTTTTAATTCATCCATTACTAACTTTCCAATAAGCTTACTTGAAATCTCTTTTGTTTTCTTATCACGTAATTTATTTTCTATTTTGTCTGTAATTTCTTCAATTTTATTACTACTTATTGGTCTTTTTTCACATGCTCTTATTAAGCCATTTTTTAATTTTTCATGATTAAATGGTTCACGTCTTTTATCTTTTTTTATAACAATCAAGTTTGTTGATTCTAATCTTTCATAAGTTGTGAATCTTTTTTTACACTTTAAACATTCACGTCTTCTTCTTGTTATTTCTGAATTATTTCCACTTTCACGCTTATCAACAACTTGAGTTTTTAAACTTGAACAGTAAGGACATCTCATAATTTAACCACAACATGTTGTATATGCTTATTTTACTAAGCATAACTGATTGTGTTTAGTAAGGATTAAGTATTATATAAAGATTTTCGTTTTGTAAAATATAATTTACTTACTATAGTATAAATTTCCTTCTTGTTTTTGTTTTTTATCTAATTGAGAGTTTAATTTATTAATTCTAGGTCTATTTGTTTCTGGGTCTTTTCTCATGGTAATATCAAGTTCCTTCAAAAACAAATTCATTCCTTTTTCAACCTCAAATGGACCATTAGTATTACCATTTTTAGCAGGAATTCCTGAAAAAATTAATAATTTACTTGAGATATAATCTATAAATATTATATCGTGATCTACTATCAAAGCTGTTGTATTATTTAATTCCATTTCATCTCTTATTAATTTAGAAATAATTAATCTTTGCTCAATATCAAGATATGCACAAGGTTCATCTAATAAATATAAATCAGCTTCTTGAGATAAACAAGAAGCAATAGCTAATTTTTGCAATTCTCCTCCTGATAATTCATTTACTTTTTTAAAAGCTAAATCATTTAAATTAAGATGTAAAATTATTTCTTTTTTG
>JAZDLF010000040.1:0-9305 GCA_043802295.1 Candidatus Woesearchaeota archaeon
AAGTTATGTTGCAACTGCTAATGTTGATAATCCAATTGACATAAATAATAAAATAAAAAAAGCATTGAATTCAGATGGTGTTTCTTATGTGCAAATTTTTAGTCCTTGTCCTCTTGGATGGAAACATGAATCTAGTAAAACAATAGAAATTGCAAAATTAGCTGTTGAAACCAGATTTTATCCAATTTTTGAGATTGAAAATGGAATTCTAAAATTAAAAAATGTAGAAAATTCTAAAGATGTTAAAACCTTTTTAGCAATGCAAGGCAGGTTTAAGCACGTAAACAATAATGAGATAGATGAAATAAGAAGATATATTAATGAGCAGTGGAATAGATTATTAGAATTAGATAAATCGAAAGCAAAGCTTTAAATATAAGCTATCGATAATATATGTTTGAGAATATAATGGGGGGTTATCAATGGCAAAAAAACCTAAAGATATTTTTGAGGTGTTTTTTAGACGTAAACCAGCAATGATATTAGTGGCTTTAAGAAAGAATAACAAAAATCGATATGGTTCTGTTCTTGCCAAAGAGGTTGATTGTACATATTCACATGCTGTTAAAATTCTGCAAGAGATGGAAAAAGCAAAGTTAGTTGACTTTGAAAAACAAGGTCGTATTAAAACAATAAAACTAACCGATAATGGAGATAAAATTGCAGAGCATATTGAAAGAATAAAAGATATTTTCTATAAGTAAATGTTTAGAAAAAGCTTTCCAAGAGTGAGTGAAAAAAGTACTTATCCTACTTGGGAGGAAGTTTTTCTTTTTCCTAAAGAAGAAAAGGAAGTTGAAGATTTTGCAAAAAAAGAAAATATTAGATTAATGAAAGAGTGTATAAGAGATTCTAAGAAACTTTTTGGTGAAGAAAATTTACAATTTTATCAAAGCGATGTTGTAAATGTTGCAATTGCATTATTTGAAAAAGAATCTTCTCATGTTGTTTATCATAAGGAAAATAAAGCTAGAGATAAGTTTGATAGTACTAAATGATTTTGAAACTATAGAAAAGCTTATATTTTAATCAATTTTAAGATATTATATGCCAATTATTCAAACTAAATGTTGGGTTCAAAAACCTGTAGATGGTTATTATAAGGATTGTTTTGCAATCTTTGGAATTGAATTTCAAGATTTGATTGGCATGGTTCTTGCTTCTTTAATTGTGGGTTTCTTTTTTAGTTTGATTATCTATAAATTATATTGTAAGATTAAAGATATTAAATTTAAAACTAGAGTTTATTTAATACTGAGCTTAATTATTTCATTAATAATATTTGTTGTTTTTAATATATTAAGAATTATCTGGGAAAGTAATATAATATATTAAACACTAATTAGAGTTTTTCTAAATAAGAATTAATTCCTTCTATATTACTTAATCTTGTATTTTTAAATAAAAATTCTCTAAATTTATTATCAATAATAACACCTTGTTTTTGTAAATCATGTTTTAATTTGTGATATAATTTTTTTTCCTTCTTTATCTAAATCTGTTAGTATAACACATTCTTTTGTTTTTTCAGAAATTTCTTCTGTTATTTTGTATAAAGGTTTATTTATTGTTATAATATTATTAATACCTAAAGAATTTAAAGCAAATTTATCTTTTTTTCCTTCAACAAGGATAAATTTCTTGCTCTGTTTTAGTTTTAGAATCTAATCTTTTATGTCTTGCATTTTTTAATTCAGATTCAACCACTCTTATTAGATTTTTTAAATCTTTATATTCTTTTTTTGATATTTTAACAAAATCATCAAAATTTTTTTTATCTAAAATTTTAATTTTGCCAGGAAATTTGTATCCACAATGAGCTGTGCCTATATTTACGAATTTTAGATAAATAATAGTATGAGATAATTTTATGAGATCTGATAAAGGAATAATATGTAAAGTACTTGGATCATTATAATCTTTTCCATATACAAACTTCATATTTTTAGCTGATCCATCACTTGAAACTATCACTAGTGCTTTTTCAAATTCTTTGAGAACATAACAATCTAAGTTTTTTTCAAGAGATTCTTTAATAGATTGTTCCATAAAATAATATTAAATTTTTTTGTATTTAATTATTATTGTAAAGAAATATATAAGCGGGCCCAGAGGGATTTGAACCCCCGACCTACTGGTTTCTTTTAGTTTCTTTTCCGAGATTTTCTTTTTAAGAAAATCTCTTAAGAGCCAGTTGCTACTACCAGGCTGAGCTATGAGCCCATAAGTATATTATTGAATATATAATTTAAAAATGTTGTGGAAAAGTTTATATAGTTTAAATGGTGTTATAAAATTATGCAAGTAGAATTAACAAAAAAACCTAAAAAAGTAACAATAATAAGTGGTTTTCCTGGATTTGGGTTGATAGGAACTATAACTACTGAATTCTTAATTGAACATTTAAAAGCTGTACAAATAGGACATGTAATTACTGAGGATAGTCCTCCAATAGTTGCTGTTCATAATAATAAAGTTATTGAACCCTTAGGAATATTTTATGATAATAAACATAATATTGTAATTGTTCATGGATTAAATAGTATTACTGGACAAGAATGGAAAATAAGTGAAATATTAGTAAGTTTAGTAAAAGATTTACAAGCTAAAGAGCTAATTACTTTAGAAGGTGTTAATAGCCCTAATGCAACAATAAATAGTCACGAAATTTTTTATATTGGTAATAATAAATTAGAAAAGATTGGTTTAAAACAATTAAAAGAAGGAATTATAATGGGTGTTGCTGGTGCTTTATTATTGAAGAAAGAGGTACCTTTAACATGTTTATTTGCTGAAACACATTCAAATTTGCCTGATTCTAGATCAAGTGCTAAAGTTATACAAGTATTAGATGAATATCTTGGATTAAGAGTGGATAATAAACCATTACTTGAACAAGCTAAGAAATTTGAAGAAAAATTAAAAGGATTTATGCAACAAACAAAGAATGCTAATATTGAAAAAGAGAAAAAAGAATTAAATTATCTTGGGTAAATATTTTTTAAAGAAATTGACTAAAAATGTGTTTTGTTTTTCTAATTGATAAACAGCTTGTGTTGTTATTGTTGTAAATTTATCTTCTGGTTCACAATAAAATTTCTCAAATGTTGAAATAAATAAACCTTTATCATTTACTGCTGTGAATATATATCTTTCTTTAAATATACTATAATGGGTGTCATAATTTTTAACACATATTATCAAATTAAAATCACGACATTTTTTTTGTTGATAACAAACTAAATCTGTATTAAGTCTTGTTTCCCTTAGAATCATGTCTACATATTGTGTATATTTTTCTTGATCATTATATTTTTTATTTAAATCATAAACTAAATCATAAATTCTTAGATGACTAACATTAAGTTCACGACCTGTATCACGATATCTTATTTTATAGAAAGGATCTTTATATATTGGTCCTTCTAAATTATAATAATAACCATCTCCATATTTATAATTAAACCATGATGCATTTTTATATTTAGAATCATATTTTGCTAAACCAGCTAAAATTTCATCTTCTGACCATGAATATAAATCAACTTTACTAGTCAATTTTGTTAGTGTATATTTATCTAATTTTTTTTGTAAATCTTGTACTTGTTTTTGTAGATTTTCATTTTCTTGTTGTAATTCTTGTTCTTTATCTAAAGAAATATCATTTGTTTTATTTTCAATTACTATTTGTTTTTTGATACAGCCTATTATGAATAATAATATTATTAATAGGAATATCCACTTTTTCATAAAAAATAAAAAGAAATAGAGTTTAAATTATTTTCTATTATAGTGAATGTGTTTACCATTCAGCTGATTCTTCATCTGCTTCTTCTTCATCTGAATCTTCATCTAAATCTTCATCTAATTCTTCATCTGCTTCTTCTTTAAAATCATCATCATATTTTCCCATTTTTTAATTCCCCCTATTTTGTTAAATAGTTAACCGTGAGTTTTTACATTAGTATATAAACTTTTTGCTTGTATATAATATAAGTTATTTAATGAACTAATTTTAGAAACTAAGAGAAAAATATATAAACAAATATATTTTGTAATTATATATGAAAAAGAGGTTATATCTATTTTTAATATTATTTTTTATTATATGTAGTGTATTTATTTATGCTCAAATTAAACCTTCTGGTAATCCACCTTCTCCATGGTGGAGTCCTAGGCCAATTACAGCGCAAGGATATATTAATGCTATATGTAGTAGTGGTACTACAAGTTATCAAGCATGGTGTTCTTGGTTAAGATCACATCCTAATGATGTACCACCTTCATATTATAGTACTACATCTTCAACATGTACAGTTAATGGAGGATATTGTTCAACTGATTCACAATGTTGTAGCCATACATGTACTAATGGTTATTGTTCTCCAGGACAAACAAACTGTGGTACTTGTCCTTCAGGAACTTTTTGTTATGGAAATGTTTGTTCGTCATGTAGTAGTTTATATGCTTGTTTGAAAAATGATGGTACAAGAATAAATTGTGGTCCTAGTCGTTGTGAAACTAATACAGCATTAACAACCTGTGGTACTTGTTCAAGTGGTCAAACATGTTCTAATGGACAATGTATAACACAAACATTAACACCTTCTGTAAGAATTATTTCCCCTAATGGGGGAGAAAAATGGCAAATTGGTTCTAGTTATATTATTCAGTGGTCAACTCAAAACATTCCATTAGATGCTAAGATTAATTTAGAAATTTATGAAGAGGGTACGGATAGAGAGTTTGCCACTGCTATTTATCACGGATTAACAGCATCAGTAACTTCTTACAATTGGTTAATCACCACCTTTCCAGTTCCTAATAAGAACTACTGGGTTTTGATTAAAATTGTCGGCAGTAATGGACTTTATCTTGCCTCCGACATCAGCGACGCACCATTCAGTATAATAACCCAACAATCACAATGTAAATCTAATGGGTCATCATGTAGTAGTACTGGTATTGCATGTTGTAATGGAAATTGCTGTGGAGGAGTTTGTAGATCTTTAAAATCTGCTGGAGAAATATGTGAACTTAACTGTGTATGTTCTAGTGGACTTTGTTATAATGGTAAATGTACTGCAACAACAAATATGATGATTAGTGGTTATGTAAAAACTTCAAATGGAAATCCAATTAATGGTGTTACTATTCAAGCTCAATATGGTTGTAGTGGATCAGGAGGATCATCTACTAGTCCTACAAGTACAACAAATTCCAATGGTTATTATAATATTACAACTTCTAATTGGGGGACTTGTAATTCTGCTTATTTATATGTTTCAAAATCAGGATGTACTTTTACACCAAATAATGTTTATGTTACAGGAAATGTTGTAATAAAAAATATTAGAGGAGATTGTTCTTCTCAAAGTGGTTTAAATGAAGATCAATTAATTTTTTGTGAGGCTGCTAATGATGGTAATAATTGTGATATGTTACAAAGTTTAGGCATTGTTACTAAAGAACAATGTTGTTCAAATCTTAACTTGTGTTGTTCTAGTAGTAATATTGTAAGCACTACTGAATTTAAAGTAGTATTTATCAATGCAATTAGAGATTATTTAGCACATCCAAATAGTGCTAAATTAAATTGGAATGAAATTAAAGATTTAGCATTAGTTTATCTTTCTATTACTTCAAATACTACACAAGTAGATTTATCTGGAATTGGTAATTACTCACAAGAAAGATTAATTGATATTTATAATAAAGCAAAAAATTAAGATTATTTTCTTTTTTTAATTCTAATCTCTGGTAGTTGATTTAATTTTGTAATAGTGCTTTCAAGTTCTGTTATTCTTTTATGATGCTCTTCTAATTTTTTATCATAATAATTATGTTTTATTTTAACTCTAGAAAAAGATTTTTGAGTATTTGTTTTATGATCTAAAAATTTATCCATTAAAATTTTAAAAGCTTCGCTTCTTGCTAAAATCCAATCACCTATTGCGATGTTTTCACCTCTATTTTGATTTTATAATTTGTAGTATTTATAAACTTTTTGTTAAAATTATTTAAATAATAAATTAAAACTTTTAGGCTTTGATTGTAACTTTTAGTGCCTAAAAGTTTTTAGAAATGATTAAAATTTATTTCTTTTTTCTTTTTCCGCCTCTAGCCATCTTAGCTTCGCAGACGTTTCCTTTACCATCTACATAGTAAAGATATCCTGGTTTTCTCTTTATTGCATTTTTAAGAATAACACTTCCCATCGGAACACCTCCTTTTTTAAGCTAAATATTTAATTTATAGACGATAAACTGGTATATAAACTTTTCTCTTGTAAACCGTCGGATAATGCTTTAACCTTCTTCGGTAGATTTAGGCCCTTTTTCTTTTTTGTCCATTAAATTATCTAAAGGTGATTGAACTTTTTTTAGTTCTTCTCTAGAAATATGAGTATAAATTTGAGTTGTTGAAAGATCTGCATGCCCTAAAAGTTCTTGAATTTTCCTAATGTCTATACCATTCTCAAGTAAATGTGTTGCAAAAGAGTGCCTTAAAGTATGACAATGAACTTGTTTTTCAATTCCAGCTCTTAAAGCTGTATTTTTTACTATTTTTTGTAGATTTCTAGAGGTTAATTTACCTTTTGAACTTGTGAATAAATATTCTTTATTAATTTTTTTTTGAGATTCTACTTGTGCTTTTAGTTCATTAAAAATGAAAGAGGGTATGTTGAAGATACGATCTTTTTTGCCTTTTGCTTGTTTGATATAACCTACTTTTTCATTAAAGTCAAGATTGTTTATTTTTAAGTTCACTAATTCAGAGACTCTCAAACCTGCTGCATATATTAAGCTGACCATTAGCTTACTTTTATGATTATTAATAGAGTTGATTAAAGATATTACTTCCTCTTTTGTTAGAACCACTGGAATCTTTGTTTCTTTTTTAGGTCTTTTGATCCCAAAAGTTGGATCTTTATTTAATAGATTTTGATGGGCAAATCTAATTGCTGATAAAAATAAGGTTATGGAAGCAGATGCTTGGTGAGATAATTTTTCTGCCATAAATCCTTTAACATCATTTTGGGTTATTAGATCTGGATCTTTTTTTAAATAGTTTAATAGTTCAGAATTTGCTTTGACATAATTGTTTAAAGTATGCTGTGAGTTCTTAGAAATCTTTAATTCAATTTTTAATTTTTCAAGAAATTCCTCTTTTTTCATAAATAGCATTATGCGAACTTATTTATAAAGATTTATTGTCATTTACGAGTTCGTATAATACATATTGTGCGAAGTTTATTCATTATTTAGTATGTTTTTTGAAGATTCCTATAAATATTATTAATAGTCCTATTAAAATTAATAAGATAAATAGGTTTTGTCTTGGGCCATATAAGATAGGATGTACTGGTTTACCATCTTCCATTGAACCGCTTAAGAATAATAATATAGCACCAAATATTGTTAAAAAAGATCCTGATATTAACCATCTTTTATTCATTATATACACACTCCTAATTCATTTTGATAATTACCAGTTAATCTACAATTAAAATCATGAGGGCATATCCAATTATCTGGGCCACCACATTCACATTGAGCACTACACACTTGAATACAATAATGAGTTGTTACTCCCAAACATGGACTCCCACAATCATTCCAATGACCACCAGCGATTTCACATTGTCTTTTTGTTATTCTAGAAACACCACCACAATCTTTTGGGCAGATATTATTTTGTTTTTCATTTAAGTCACAAGTATTATCACCACATTTTGGTTCTGTTGGTTTTTCAGGGATAATTATTTTAGAAGGTTGAATTTTACAAATACTATCAATACACTTAATTTCACCTGCGCCACAATCTAAAGGACCTTGACAAATTTCAGAACATGATACTCCTTGGCAGTTTGGTGCAAAATTTTTATTTATAACTGAATTTGAATGGCAACATTGTTCTGGAATACAATCAGAATCTTTATTGCAAAAATTTCTACCAATGTCTATTTGATTAGTACAACCTATTATAAATATAGGTAAAAATAGTAATATTATTGCCAAAACACCTGCTTTTTTCATATAAATAGGGTATTCTATGGGGGTATTTATATTTTATTGTTTATTTAATAAATTAATGGCATTGCTTAAAGGTTTTGAAAACTTTTATAAATGATAAAGTTTACCATAAAATAAATGTTAAATAAAAAAGAGTTGTTTGATTCTAGTAAGATAACATTACATATAGATGATTATACAGGAATATTCTCTGATTTTGATCCAAGACCCTATTCTAAAAAAGCTTTATCTGACGATTTTTTATTAGAAGCTAAAAGAGCTGCAAAAGATAGACCTGATGAAAATTTAGAATTAATATTTTTAATGCATAAAAAGAAAAGAAAATTTGCTATTGAAAATGAGATTAAGAAAAGATTAAAAAATCATTTTAAAAAACATTATTTAATACTTAGTAATGAGTTAAAGCAAATAAAGGAAAAATCAATGATACTTGTGTTTATTGGTTTTTTATTGATGGTTTTAGCAACTTTTATAGCTTATAAAAATTATAGTAATTTTGGATTTTATTTGTTAAGGATTATATTCGAGCCTGCTGGATGGTTTAGTGTATGGTTTGGTTTAGATCAATTATTTTATTCTAGAAAAGATAAGTTACCTGATTACAATTTTTATAAAAAAATGGCTAAAGTTGATATAAAATTTATGAATTATTAGAGATAAATATTTTAATAAATGCTTAAAAGTTTTATTCTAAGTTAAACTTTTAATTTTGTTTATTGTTACTAAAATTGCACCTTTACAAGGTTCTCCTTTATTCTCTGGAATGTTTTTAATTATATTATACCATTTACCTTCTGTAAAATATTCGGCAGTTCCTATTAATTCATAGCCAATACAATTTTCTTTCCAATCTTTATTCCAAATAGCTAAAGCAATATTTGGGTTTTTCTGAAGGTTTTTTCTTGTTTCTACCATATAATTATCTGTAACAAGAATTTGATTTTTAGATACTACTTTAACAAAAGCGATAGCTATACAATGAGGATTTTCATTTATACTTGCAAATGCTAAAGCATTTTCTTCAATTAATTGTTTTAATTCTTTGTTTATTGTAACCATTATAGAAATAAAGATATATTATCTTATTAATTTTTCTATCTAGAAACCTTTATAAGTGATATTAAAATGATAGTTATAGAGGTGATACAATGCCTGTAAAAGGAAATAAAAAACATCATAAACCTAGTTTTTGGTGGGGTGTTCTTGTAGGAGTTTTATTTGCTCATGCTTTAGGACATATAATACTAGCATTAGGTTTTAGTATACCAC
>JAZDLF010000041.1:0-4150 GCA_043802295.1 Candidatus Woesearchaeota archaeon
AGAAATTTAAATCTCTCTCCATATGTAACTGTGATGATATTGAATTTCATATATTTTTGAAAACATTTGCATAAGATAATTATATCTCATTGACCTCTCTTTTTCCTTTTATTATTAGTCTTAATTTATCATAAATTTGCATTTTTTTAAAAATTTTAATTAATATCATTTTAAAAAAATCTTTTATTGCTAGTATATTCATAATCTTGACTTTCAAAATAAAATATTTTGGTAAAAAGCTTTTGTTATATTTAACTATTTTTTTATAATAATCTCTCCATATTCTGCTAGAATATATAAAATTAGTAAATATATTCTTTTTTGTCCACGATGTGTTTTCTCCTCTAATTAAAAGAATTTGTTTTGATATTATACCTGATTTGAATTTAATATCAGTATAAAAAAATAATGATGGTAGAGGAAACATATCTAATTTGTTGTTGAATTTTTCCAGAATATAATGATTTTTAACAAAAATCTCTCGTTTTACAATCCAGTTAGAGCATAATGTTGTATAAAAATGTATTGTTGAATAAAATTTTTGATTCAAAAAAATAAATAATTCTTTACGGTTATTTATAATTTTATCGTTGTCTATTTTAAGCAGATTGGGATATAGTATTTTATTCTCAATAAAGCCACTTATATTACAAAAAATTAAGTCAAGTATATTATTTTTGATAAATTCAATAACTACTTTAAGAGTTTCTTTTGTATGGATATCGTCATCAGAAAAGACCCAGACGTATTCACCATCAGCTAAAGATGCTACCTCAATAATACCATGTATCATATTTCTTTTTTTAGAATCTTTTATATATTTTACATTTTTAAAAGTATCCGTAAATTTTTTAGCAATTTCTTCTGTATTATCTTGGCTTTGATTGTCTAAGATAAAAACATTAACATTTTTTTTTATTTCTTGATTAGAAAATTGTTTTGTTATACTTTCTAAACATTCTTTTAAAAAACGTGCTCTATTATAGGTTGGAATACAAATACTAATTAGTGGTTTACTCATAATAATTTAATATTATATTTGATTTCTTTTTGATAACAAAACTAGCAAATGTATATTCATAAATATCAAATTTAAAATCAGGTTTAATATATGTCCAGTTTGGTACAGTAATAAATTCACAATTAGTCATATATGAAGGAAGTCTAAACATTAAATCTTCTTTAGTATAAAATCTAGCACAAACTGATGGTTTTGGATCATTTTTTTTCCAGTTATCCTTATAATCACACGTCATAATAAATACACCATTTGGTGTTAATAGTTTATCAACAGATTCAATAAAACTTTTGTCATCGTTATCATGTTCTATAACTGAAGTGGAAAAAATAATATCATAATTATGTTTAAGTGTATTAGGTTTACTAAAAAATTCTTGCAATGTATAATTTACCATTGGATCGATTTCTTCAACTTGATAACCAAGTTTGATTAATGCCATGCACGCGGTATCTTCATAACTGCCAATACATAAAATTTTAGGATTATTATATTTTTTTATAAAACGATATACAGTATCAAATATAAAACCTTGGTTTACGTTTGCCATTGGTATTTTTTTAGCCATGGTATTTGGAACCAACTCAAATAAACTTTTAATGGCGGGTTTATATACCTCACGTGCTTCATTGTCTAAAATTCTATTTAATGAGAATTTATCTGGAAGTATACACCCTGTATATTTGTAATTACTGATTATATTTTTATAATCATCATCATAAAGCTTATCAGTTTTTCGGAGCCAGTTGTAATGTTCAATATAGTTATCAGAATATTTGTCTATTATTTTTTTAATAAAACTTTTTAAAAGATAGAAAAAAGAATCTTTTATCAAATAAACTTCTCTTTTTAATACAGAGTTAATAATTCTTTCATATTCCCATAACAAATTTTCATGGGTCCATTCCTCAGCAAACTTTTTCAAAGGAGTAACCCTGTTCGAAATAATTTGTTTTAATGAAACATCATTTATACATATAGAAGGTTCAGTATCTAAAATATGTCGAAACATAATACTATCTGATATGGCAATTGGTCTGTTAACTGCAAGAGCATAATCAATAACACTTGAAATACCTCTACCAATCTTGTCTTCATAAAAAAAGGCTATTAACGAGCTTTGGGCTAGGAAATCTAATAATTGTTTTTGGTCAAAATAGTTATGTGTAATATTTAATTTTATACCTGGTTTGTGTAATAATTCCTTGCATTTTATTGCATATTTTTTTGCTTCCTCACCATTTTTATCACCATATTCAGCGAACGGAATATTTATTCTTATTTCAGCAGTATCAAATTCTTCCTGTATTTTATTAACCAAATTACTGAAACCTTTTTTTGCAGTACCAAAGCCAAAACTAGTAATAACTAAATTTGCTGATACAGGAAACTCATTGATATATTTAGGAATTATTCTACCTGTTTTATATACTAAAGGATTTTTTAATAATAAAGTTGGATCAGCTGCAATATAAGAATCAAATAAGCTATTATCTAATTTATTTATTTTTGTAATACAAAATCTTTTTTTTTGAGATGCAGTGTCAGCTAATTGCTGAGTAATTTCATGAATAATCCCAATTTGGGGGATTTTAATATATGAAATATTATTGTAATATATACCTCTACAAATTTTTTTAATAACCCACGAAAGAGTTGCTATTGTATAGTTATATATAATTGTAACAGGTGCATATTCGTTTATAGCTGCATTAAGGTCGTTTATATTATCACATGTAATTTTAATAAAAGTAAATTTTTTCGAAGTTTTTAATGTTTCAAAAACTCTCTCTCCAAAATCGTATACACCACAATTGGTTTTATTGTGTGTAATAAATAGTATATTATTCTTGTTCATATAAATAAGTTTTAAATAATCTCAATTTCTGGTAAAGGAAAAATAAATTTTCCACCATTTTTTAAGTATTCTTTCTCTCTTTCTAATATATTATTTTTGAAATGCCAAGGAAGAACAAGAAAATAATCTGGTTTCATTGATTTTGCTTCCGCCTCAGAAATTATTTTTATATTTGTTCCGGGTGTAAAAGAACCAAATTTATCTTTATTTACATCAGCAATAAATGGAATTTGTTTATTTGTAAAACCACAAAATTGCAAAAGCACATTTCCTTTAGTGCTTGCTCCATAACCAAAAATCTTTTTATTATCTGCGACCAAAGCTTCAATGAGGTCGGTTAAATTTTTTCGATGTTTAAAAACTCTTTCTTCAAAATCTCTAAAAGGTTTTGGTGTTCCAAGACCTAAATTTTCTTCTTGAGTAAGCATCCAATTAATAATTGGACTGTTGGAAATATGTGAAGAATTTTTCTTACAAGCAGTAACAGTAAAGCTTCCACCATTAATAGAGTTAGTTTGTACATCTATGACTCTCAAACCATTGTTTTCAAGTAAATTTTTTATAACTTTAAATGAATAAAACTCCAAATGTTCATGACAAATTGTGTCATATGAATTGGTGCGGAGCATTGCTGGCATATAGCTTTGTTCAAAATGCCAAATTCCATCATCAGCTAATATCATTTCAATATCCCGAACAAATTTACCAGGATCTTCTAAATCATAGAACATAGCAATAGATGTTATTACTTTTGCTTTTTCTTTGGAAAAATTCTTATTAAATAATTCTGCAGTAAAAAAATCTGGTATCAAAGTAATATCATCTGTATAATATTCCTGGAATTTTTTTCCAGTGGGATCAATACCAATTTTTCTGCATTTACTATTGTATGCTTTTAATCCAGTAGCGTCGTTACTACCAATATCCAAAACAATATCTTTAGCTTCAAGTTTTACTAATTTTTCAAGAGTATTTATTTTTTGAGTTAAATGTTGCACCATTGAAGAGTTTAAGCCAGAACGATAACCATAATTATCACCATACATTTCATCTGAACTATATGATTGTTTCATCTGCAATAATTCACAAGCAGAACACCAGACTAAATCTAGTGGACCTTTAGATACTTTTTCACTCAATGACTTCGGAAAAATACCTGTTAGAAATTGTTCTCCGAGAGATAAAACATTTATTAAATTTGTATTTTTGCAAATACGACACTTTTTAAGTTCTGTATACATATATATTTAATTATTTAATAATTTAATAATTTT
>JAZDLF010000042.1:0-15634 GCA_043802295.1 Candidatus Woesearchaeota archaeon
AAAAATAACCAAATAATAGATCTTTGATTTCATTAACATTTAATATAGCATTATTAGGACTTGTAAGATAGTTTACTATGCTATTTACTAATACAACTCTATATTCAGTAGTAGTAGTTTGTTGAACTACTCTACCTGTAAAATAACTATTACAACCAAAAATGAATAGAAATATAATTAAGAATAATATCCTCTTTTTCATAACAACATTAGATAATATTTCTTTATAAAGTTTATCGTTAAGCTATTTTAAAAAGTAAAGTATTTATAATCATAGGTTTTTATTTTAAGATATCTTAAAATGGAATTATTATTTATTAACCCAAATTTAGCAAAACCAACAATTGCACCTGTTGGATTAGAGTATATTACAGAACATTTGATAAGAGAAGGTCATCAAGTAAGTTTGATTAATATTCCTTATAATATAGAAATAAACAAAGAAGAGTTATCTCATTATGAATTAATTGGTATTGCAATAAGAAATATAGATAATACTGGTTTCAGACCAATAGAATTTTACTTACCAAAAATTAAAGATTTAGTCAAAAGATTAAAAGAAAAAGTTAATAGTCCAATTGTAATTGGGGGATCAGCTGTTAATTTAATGCCAGAAGAGATAAGAAAATTCGTTGAAGCAGATTATGCAGTTGTTGGAAAAGGTTTTAAGTCTATTGAAGAGTTAATAACTCAATTAAAAAAAGGGCATGTTAATAAACATATAATAGAAAATAAAACTGATTTTGTTAAAGGATATTTTAAAAGAGATGTTATATCTCATGTAGAATACCAAAAAAATGGAACTAGTATAGGAGTAACAACAAAATTTGGATGCCCTTTTAATTGTTCTTATTGTGATTATCCTGTTGTAGATGGTAGTAAACTAAGAAAAAGAGACCCCAAAGAGATTAAATTTGAAATAGAAAGTTTAAAAAAGCAAGGTATAATAAATATTTTTTTCACAGATGCTAATTTCAATATTGATGCTAATCATGGAACAGAAATTTTAAATGAATTAAACAGAAAAAACATTAAGATTAATTGGGAGGCATTTTTAAACCCTCATTCTAATGCATTTACAAAACCGTTTTTTAATGAGATAGTAAAAAGTGGTAAAAAAACAGTTGCATTCGGAGTTGATTCTCTGTCAGAAAAAGGTTTGTTATACCTAAATAAAGGGTTTACGATAGAAGACATTTATAATTCCACATTAACTTGCCAATCCAAAAACATTAAAGTTAACTATTCAATTCTTCTTGGACATCCTGATGAAACAGAAAAAGATATCTTAGAAGCATTTAAGAATATAGACAAACTCAAACCTTCATATGTAGATGTTGTCGTTGGAATAAGGTTATATCCAAAAACCCCAATTTATTACGAATGTTTAAAACGAGGGATTATTACCAAAGATCAAGATTTAATTAAACCCTATTATATACCCATTAAAAAAAGAATTGAGAGTTTGATAATCAAAGAAACTATAAAAAGACCCAATTGTCATCTATCTAACCAAGAGTCCTTAAATATGTATAAAGATTAGCACTTTAATACCCGTTACATTTATATATTATTTATTAAATTCACTAGTATATGGACATTTCAACATTAAGACATAGTGCTTCTCATGTTTTAGCTCATGCAGTAAAAATACTATTTCCAAAAGTTAAACTTGGAATAGGTCCTGCAATAGATAATGGCTTCTATTATGATTTTGATAATATAGAACTAACACCAGACAATCTTAAAAAAATAGAAGAAAAAATGCATGAGATCATAAAAAATGATATACCTTTTAAAAAACAAATTGTTACAAAAGAAAAAGCTAAAAAATTATTCAAAGATCAACCATATAAATTAGAATTATTAAAAGATATGAAAGGTAAAATAACAATCTATCAACAAGGTGATTTTATAGATTTGTGTGCAGGTCCTCATATTAACTCAACAGGTCAAATTAAAGCATTTAAATTACTAAATATAGCTGGTGCTTATTGGAAAGGTTCTGAGAAAAATAAAATGTTACAAAGAATTTATGGAACAGCTTTTCCAACACAAAAAGAATTAGATGATTTCTTAAAATTAAAAGAAGAAGCAGAAAAACGAGATCATATAAAAATAGGTAAAGAACTTGAAATATTTTCTGTTCATCAAGATGTTGGAGCTGGTTTAGTTCATTGGCATCCAAATGGAGCTATTATAAGAAATATAATTGAAGATTTTTGGAAACAAGAACATAAAAAAAGAGGGTATCTATATGTTTACACACCTCATATAGGCAATATTGGTCTATGGAAAAAATCAGGTCATTTAACATTTTACAAAGAAAGTATGTACTCTCCTATGAAGATTGATAAAAATGAATATTTGATCAAACCAATGAATTGTCCATTTCATATTCAAATATACCAAACTAAATTAAGAAGTTACAAAGAATTACCAATTAGATATTGTGAACTTGGTACTGTTTATAGATATGAAAGAGCAGGTACACTACATGGTTTAACCCGTGTTCGTGGTTTTACACAAGATGATTCACATATTTTTTGTATACTATCCCAATTACAAAATGAAATTGAGAATGTTCTAGATTTAGCACTTTATATGATGTCTACTTTTGGATTTAAAGATATTAAAATATACTTATCAACCAGAGATAAAGAGAATAAATCAAAATATTTAGGTGATGATAAATCTTGGAAAAATGCAGAATATTCACTAGAAAAAGCCTTACAAAATAAAAGATTAAAATACCAAATAGAACAAGGTGAAGCTGTTTTTTATGGTCCAAAAATAGATATTAAACTAATAGATTCATTAAAAAGAGAATGGCAGGGCCCAACAATACAAGTTGATTTTAATTTTCCAGAAAAATTTGATATTACATATGAAGGTGAAGATAGCAAAAAACATCGTGTTATACTTATTCATAGAACTGTTCTTGGTTCAATGGAAAGGTTTATTGGTTGTTTAATAGAAAATTATGCTGGAAAATTTCCAACATGGTTATCTCCTACTCAAATAATTTTAATGACTGTAACAGATAGAAATATAGAGTTTGCTAAAAATTTAAAAAAAGAATTTGAAGAAAATAATTTAAGAGTGCAATTAGATGATAAATCAGAGACTATATCTAAAAAAGTTAGAGATGCTCAACTTTCAAAAGTTCCTTATATGATAACAATTGGTGATAAAGAACAACAAACAAATAAATTAGCAATAAGAACTCGTAATGGCCAAATTCAAATAAAAGATAAAAATGATTTCTTAAAAGAGATTATACAAGAAATTAAAGATAAAAAATGATAGAACTTAAAGAATTATATGATCATGTTCAAGATTCCAAAGAATTTAAAAGTTGGCATAAAAAAAATTCAGATTTTTATTTATGTAGCTTCTTTACAATTTTAAATGAACAAGGATGGCAAGTTGATTACTATTCCCCATCTAAAGACAGAATAGCCTCTTTCACATTTGATAAAAAAATAAAGATATTAGACACAGATTCAAAAATTTTTAAAAAAGAAGGATTAAAAGTTGATAAGCTAAATTTAGATGAAATTAAAATAAATCTAGAAACAGCTTTAGATATCGTACTAAAATTAAAAAATGAAAAGTATAGCAATGAAAAGGCAAATAAAGTAATAGTTATCTTACAAAAAATTAAAAAACCTTTGTGGAATATAACTTATTTAACAGCCACTTTTAATATATTAAATGTAAAAATAGATGCTAAATCTGGTAAAATTATAGAAGAAAAAATAATGCCAGCATTAAGCTTTAAATCTTAATAGTTTCCTTTTACTTTTAAAACCATTAATCATTTCAACAGATCTATTAAAATATTTATTAAAAAATTTTATAATTTCTATATTAGCTTCATTATTTTCAGCTTTATCTTTAACATTTATATAATAAGTATCTTGTTCTTGTTTTACTATTTCAGTTTTTCTACAATTTACTTTTTTAACAATAACAATCATTTTTTATACAAATTTAAAACTTCTTGTTCCATAAAATGTAATCCTGATGGGATAATTAAACATTGTGGGTATTTCTTAAATTTATACTTCAATAAATCTTTAGCTTTAGCATAAACAATCTCAGGTTCTCTAGATCCTAAAGCACCACAGCCAACTAAAAATATATTTTCATTTAAACCATTTTTAATTAAATAATAAACTCCTTCATTTACAGTCATTAGTCTATTTTCTTTAATATCCAATAAAAGTAAAGTGTGTAATTTATTTTTATTATTCGTTAAATAAACTTCATAACAACTTTTTACATCTTTATTATCTAGTGGGATTGTGCTTGTTCTACCAAATTTATATAAAAATAAACCTGTTATACCAATGGCACTATAAATAGAAGCATTTTCTATTATTTCATATTTAACTTTATTTTTTTTACATTCTAAAATAAAGTTAACATGTGTTGTTGCAGCTAAAGGAGAACCTATTACTAACAAAGCTATATTTTGTTTTTTAGCCTCATTAACTATTAAATTTGATTTATTTTCTAGAATTTCTCTATTAGCTAATATTATTTTTTTCTTATAAAAATTTTCCAATGTTTTTACAGAACAATTTATCTTAGAAGTATAAATATCCAAATAAAATTTCTTACATTTTTTAATAGCTTCTAAACCTTTTATAGTAATATCTTTTTTATCATTCAATCCAATACCAATTATATATAGTGTCATTTTAACTCAAATGATAATCTAGTTATATCTTTACCTTTATTTTCTGTATCTATAATATTAATATATCCTATTTCTTTAGTATTTTTAACATGTGTTCCTGCACATGGAATTCTATCAAAATCTCCAATTTCAACTACTCTTACTTCTTCTATAGTTTTGGGTAATTTATTAAAAATCACGCTATTTCTTTTACTTATAACTCCCATCATTTCTTCTCTTTTCACATTTCTAATTATAATATTAAAATGTTTATTAATTATATTATTAAACTCTTTTATTATATCTTCTAATATCTCTTTATTAGGTTTAAATGGAAATAGATCAATTCTTGATTTATCATAACCTAATTGATTACCAACGCTAACAGCGTTATATTTATCAAAAACAATTGCACTTAGAATATGTTGCGCAGAATGCATTCTACAATATTTATACCTTTTATCCCAATCTATAACTCCATGTACGATATCATTTTCTTTAAAATCATTTTTTTCAAGAATATGTCTAATTTCATCTTTTTTAGTTACCTGCAAAACTTTAATATTATTTAAACTTCCAGTATCACTAGGTTGTCCACCACTTTCTGGATAAAATCCAGTTACATCTAGAATAACATAATTATCTTTAGATTCAATTACTTTAGCATCAAACTCTTTAATATAAGAGTCTTCCATTGTTAATAACTTAGTTCTCATAATATGTAGTTATAAATTAAATATATTAAAATCTATTCATTATTCCAACTACTTCATATATATCATCTTCTGTATGAAAGTATGATATTGGTAAACTTAAAGTTGTTCTATGTATTTCTTCTGATATAGGACAACTTATATTATCTAAAATTCCTTTCATAGATTTCTGTTTATTTGGTGAAACAGGATAATGAATCTCTGTTTTAACTCCATTTTCTAATAAATATTGTTTAAGTTCATCTCTCTTTGGATGTCTTACATTAAATATATGATAAACATCATAATAATTAGGATCTACAATAGGTCTAATAAAATCATCTTTTAAGTTTTTTAAATAAATTTGTGCTAATTTTCTTTTGTGTTCATTAACTTCATCAAGCTTTTTTAATTTAATTAATAAAAATCCAGCTTGCATTTCATCTAATCTTGAATTAAATCCAACTAAGTCATTATAGTATTTAACACTAGATCCATAATTTCTTAATTTTATTATAATTTCCTCTAGATTTTTATTATTAGTTATAATTGCTCCTCCATCCCCCAAAGCTCCAAGATTTTTTGTTGGATAAAAACTAAAAGCTCCTAAATCTCCAAAAGTTCCAATTTTTTTACCTTTGTACATTGCTCCATGAGCCTGAGCACAATCTTCTACTAATTTTAAATCATATTTTTTTACAATTTCTAATATAGGATCCATATCACATGGCTTTCCATATAAATGAACTACAATAATAGCTTTTGTTCTAGCTGTTATTTCTTGTTCAATTTTATTAGGATCAATATTATAAGTTCTAAGATCTGGTTCAACTAAAACTGGTTTTAATTGATTTTGTAAAATAGAATTTATAGTAGCAATAAAAGTATTAGAAGGAACTATAACTTCATAATCTTTTTCAAAGTCAAGAGGCATTAAAGATAATGTTAAAGCATCTAACCCAGAATTAACTCCTATACAATGTTTTACTCCAAAATAAGCTGCAAATTCTTTCTCAAAATTTTTTGTATTATCGCCTAAAATATACCATCCACTATTTAGTGTTTGTTCAAAGCTTTTCCTAAAATCCTCAAAAAAAGGCTCATTAAATTTCCTTAGGTTTTCAAATTCAATCATACTTCCTCAAAACATAATATTCTAAATATAAACTTTATCTATTTATCATTCTTTTAAGAATAAAGCTCCTGCCACAAAAGCTAAAAATGGTTCATAATTAATATTAAACAATAATAATAAGAAAGGAATTAAAAATAATATAAAATTTATGCTTATCCATTTCTTACTTAAACTACCATAAAATATTCCATATATAAATATTAAACTACATATTAATAACATAAATTCTTTTGATATTAAAAATGATAAAGCTAATAAAAATCCTAAATAAAAATATCTACTTCTAAATATAAAACCAAATATAAATCCAAATATAAATAAAATAAAATTTAGAAAATTAAATTTTATAAAATATAAAGCCATAACAACTAAGATTATTAATAAAATCTTCTTGGCTAATATTAAATAATTATTATATTGTTTTACTTCTTCTTTGATATATTTACTAATTATTTTTCCAGTTACTAAACCTAAAAATGCTATAATTGATATTATTAAATTAAACATTTTCTAACCTCTAAAAAAAATTCTTGTACCTCATTTGTTTTAAAATCTGGAAAAGTTCTTTCATTAGCATTCCATTTTTTGTTTCCATAAATTAATGTTAAATGACTAAATATACCATTTCCTATATAAACTTTATAAGGACTTTCTTTTACACTAGCTAATATTATATTATCTTTAGTTAGATATCCAGGATCTAGATTAATTAGTCTATTATTATTTTTACTATACTTATCTTCTATTTTATTAGTTTCAATTTTAATATCAGCTATTTCATCTCTATTAATTAAATTTTTAAAAACAATAAATTTTTTTATCAAATTTTTACCCATCTCATTTTCATAATAATTAGTAAAATTAAATTCATAAGTCTTAGATTCTTGTTCTATTTCACCATATTTTTGTATTAATTCTTTAACAACTTTATTTAACATCTCTTCGTCATTATATAGAACTCCAACAAACAATTTCGCTTTTGAAATTTCTTTAACTTTAGCCATTTTATAAACGCCGAGAGTGGGACTTTCATACACTTTTAGACTTTTGATCTATCTTCATGAAAGTGCTTTTGAACCCACATATCCGTAAAGGAAACAGGATTTCTGCATAACCAATAGCAATCCTGCGCAATACCAGGTTATGCGATCTCGGCATGTATTTTATAGAGAATATATAACTTTTAAAACTTTCTAATTATGCCTAAAATGATGATCCCCAAATAATTTAGCTTTCTCGAATATTTTATTAAATCTATGTTTTTCTCTATGTTTCATTTCTAAAAAGAATAGTATAGCTGTACCAACTAAAGATAATACACCAACCATATAAAATACCCATTGAAATCCAATTATTCCAGCTAATCTAGCTCCTATATAAGCACTAGCAGCTGTACCTAATCCAACACTAGTTGAATAACAACTCCATTCATATGTTTCTTTTTTCTTATCTAAATGCATACTAAATAAGCTTAACCATGTTGGAACAGCCATAGCTGATCCTATTCCATGTAAAAATTGAGCAAAATAAATATGATTTATATGATTTGAATGGGCATAAATAAAAGGAACAAAACTAATAAAAATAGTTCCTAAAATCAAGAAAAAAACTCTATGTTCATGTTTATCAACATATTTTGACAATGGAATTTGTAAAATAGATTTTGTAAATAAAAATATACTACTAGCAACACCAGCAGCAATTAATGTTCCTCCTATTAAATTCTCTTTAATATAAACAGCCATGATAGGATCTGATAAACCAAAACCAGTAACAAGAAATATATCTGATAATATTAACAACTTAATTACTTTGTTCATTATATTACCTCTTTTTTATAAATTTTTCAGCTCTAGTAATCATATCTTTTTTTAATCCAATAAAACAACCACCAGATTTTCCAGCACAATATGTGCTTTCATTACTTATAATTTTACTTAAAATTGGATGTTCTATATCAATATGAGTTATTCTTGCTTGAGATTTACCTTTCTCATGAATATAAACTTTAGCCCCTTTTAACAAATATTTACCTTCTCCAGCTCCAGACATATCAAATTAATTTTTTTATTGATTTATAAACATTTTGAAAGAATTCTATACTTTTATATATTTATAAAATTCATTTGAATTAATGGTTTTCCCAAACATTACTGGCCAAGTATATTCCTTAAGCAAATTCTGTAGCTTTTGTCTAATTTTAGTGTCTGTTGTCTCAATTAAATCTTTTAAGATTATGAAATTATATCCTTTAGAAAATCCTCCTTGAATTGTTGCATGAACACAACCATCACCAAAAAATCCAATTATTACAAGATATTTTATATTTTTCTTCTTGAGAATAGTATTCAGTTTTAAATTTGTAAATGCATCATAGCTATTTTTTACAATAATTATATCATTTTTATCAAGTTTAATTTTAAAAAATTCTTCAGTAAATCCTGTTTTATTTTTAGAGTAATATTTGCATTTAGGATCTTTATATAACTCAATAATATTTTTAGCTAAATTATTTTTATCCCAAGGACTACAATTGGTATATATTACTTGGCCTCCAGACTCCTTATAATATTTAATAAAACCCAATATGTTTGGAACAACTCTTCTTATCTTTTTGAAAGATATATTCCATTTTTTGATTTCGCACTTAGGATGGCAAGTTGAATTTATTACATCAATTACTAAGAGAGCAGTATCTTTAATTTTAATTTTTGGCTGTGTCATTATACTCTCTAAAGTGTGCAATATATAAATATTTTACTAAATTATTTTGAAAGAAAACATTTAAAAGGGTAAATATCTACTATATTTTATGCGGGGTAGAATTAATAATATAACAAAGAAGGAATTGGGGTATATCATTGGTTTATACATTGGTGATGGGTATTCAAATTACAATAAAAATGATAGGCATTATAGAGTTGAATTTCATTTAAACTCTGAAAGAGATAAGGATATTTTAGATTACACAAAACTAATATTGTCTAAAATGGGTTTCAAATTTTTTCTTTTAAAAGATAAAAGAGGCAATTCAATAAAAATATATGTAAACTCTAAAGAACTAATGTTATGGATAAATCAAGAAGTTAAACTATTAAAAGATAAAAGACTTACTAAAGATTGTAAATTAGGTTTATTGTCAGGATTTATAGATGCAGAAGGATGGGTAAAAAAAGGTGATATAGTAGTCACACAAAAAAATAAACAAATTATACTTTTCTTTGAATGTATAGCTAAGCAATTCAGTGTCGCTGGAAAATTGTGGAAAACTAAAAACTATAAAGGAAAAGGCTATGTTTGGAGATTGAGAATCCCCACAAGATTTAAATACCTACATCATAATTCCTTAAAAGTAAAAAGGGTGTATGGTAATCTAGCTGTCTATCATAGCGAACATTAGTCTATAAGGATAGGACAGCCAGGAGATCTAAAGACCTGAATGTCCGTCGGGCTCATAAATTACTTGAGGCACCCGAAGGTCGGTGGTTCAAATCCACCTCCCGCTACTTTTCTAAACCGAAATATTTATATATTGTTAATTACTACAAAGTAGTGATAAAAATGTTAAATAAAATTCAATATCAATATTTAGGTTTAAGCAAAACAAAAGTTCCAGATCCTAGAAATTCTGGTTCTAAAATAGAGGAAACTCTAAAGGTCTTTGTTGATAAAAGGGGACAAATTCTTGTAATTCGTGATGGGAAAAATGGAATAATGTGTTTAGATAAATTCATTGAAAGTATATCTAAATCTAAACAACCAAGACCTACAGTTTATGATATTTCTATACCATCTCAATATATTCCCTTAATTAAAGCATAAACTTCTTAAACATTAAATTTTAAATCTATTATATGACTCTTATAATGGGTTTAGATGAAGCTGGTCGTGGTCCTGTAATAGGTCCTTTAGTAATAGCGGCTATAGTTATTGAAGAATCTGATAATCAAAAATTAAAAGAATTACAAGTAAAAGATTCTAAATTATTAACACCCAAAAAAAGAGCTGAATTATTCCCAAAAATCAAAAAAATAGCTAAAAAATATAAAATTTTAAAAGTTGAACCCAAAGAAATAGACTCTTTTTTAGAAGCAGATCATTTAAATTTAAACTGGTTAGAAGCTAGAAAAACAGCTGATATAATTAATGAGTTAAAGCCAGATAAAGCTTTTATAGATTGTCCTTCTCCAAATAAAATAGCTTACACTAATTACATTAAGAGATTCTTAACTGTTAATACAGAATTAGTTCTTGATCATAAAGCAGAATCAAAATATCCTATAGTAGCAGCAGCTAGTATATTAGCCAAAGTAACTCGTGATGCTGAAATTCAGGAGCTTGAAAAAAAATATGGTACTATAGGTCCAGGTTACCAATCTAATCCTATTACACAACAATTTATAAAAGAAAATTGGGAAAAACATCCTGAAATTTTTCGTAAATCTTGGTCAACTTGGAAAAATCAAGATACTGCTAAAAAACAAAAAAAGCTAGATGAATTTTAAAAAATTCATTTTTCATTTTTACCTACAAACTATATTTCTTTAAAGGTTCGTAAGCCTGAGGGATCACTATCAAGTTTACTACATTCTGTGGATACACTATCATATAAAGGTTCATTTTTACTATGAAGCTCATTTTCCCATATTATATCTCCATCACTCGTAACTTTCTTAAGTAAAACTTTGCCATCCTCCATACATCTCAAAATCTGACGTGGGTAAATTCCAATTTCTAAATTATTATAATTTCTATCTTTACCAAGAGGTTTTATTGCTAAAAGCGGGGTTCCGATATAACCAAAATGTTTGAAGCCTTTAGACTGATAATATTCTTTTAGAGTACCAATAATTTGTTTCCATGTGATAGGTTTGAGAGGTTCAATTGTAAAGTTTTCAACACCGCCAAAATGTTCAAAAATTGTTTGATAGACTTGATCTATTTGTTCACATCCAAATTTTTCAGTAATAACTTGTGCAAGTTGATATTCTTTTTTATCAAAGTTTTTTCTAGTTATTCCTCCAAATACATTTCTCATATAATCTTCTAATGAGTTAAAACTATTTTCTTCTATTTTATTTGTTAGATTATTATTTTTCATTTTTATTTCCTCCACCTTAAAGGCTGGTGGAATGCCTATTTTTAGTATCACAATCTTAATGATTGTTATTATTTAGTAAGTAATAATTGCTATATATAATATTGCCGTCGCTTAAGCGGCGACAAATACAACATTTTATATACTAGTTTTAACCTTATTTATATCGATGAAAAAAGAACTAATAGACCTTGGTTTAAGTGAAAAAGAAGCAGATTTATACTTAATATGTCTAAAAACAGGTGAAGTAACAGCTTCAAGAATCTCAGATTTATTAAAATTACCTAGAAGTACTATTTATGATTTACTAGAAAAATTAAAACATAATGGATTTATAACAAGCTTTGTAAAAGATAAAAAAACATATTTTTTAGCAAATAATCCAGAAATAATAATAAAATCAATAGAAGAAAAAAAGAATGAATTAATAGACTCTTTAAATAACAAAAAACAAAAACTTCAAGATTTAATACCTAAACTAAAAGAAATTCAAAATCAAATTAATATTAAACCAACAGCAGAAGTATTCGAAGGAACAGTTAGTATCTCTAAAATTCTAGATGAAATAGCTCAAAACGCAAAAACCATAAAATTAATAGGCAATCAAGTAAATGCCATACAAAGAATAGGTTATAGAACAGATCGTTTTAGAAATTTAAGAAAAGAAACAAAATCTAAAATGTATCAAATATTAGAAGATTCAAAAGAAGCTAGAAACGAAAAAGTTGATAAATATACAGAGGTTAGATTCTTAAAATCTATAAAAGACTCTAAAGAAGTATTAATTATTTATAATGATACAACAGTTCATATAATTTTATCTGAAGAAATTTCAGCAATAAGAATAAAATCAAAAGAATATACTCAATCAAAAGAGATAATATTTGATGAGTTATGGAAAATAGCTAAAAAAGTTTAAAAAGGTTCAAAATATCTATTAAAATTCCAAAATGACAACAATACAAAAACTAAAAATAAGAGGTTTTAAGTCATTTGCAAAACCAACAGAAATAGTCTTTGGTAAAGACTTCTCAGTTGTATTAGGTCCAAATGGATCAGGTAAAAGTAATATAATGGATGCTCTATGTTTTGTTTTAGGTAAATCTTCTGCTAAATCTTTACGAGCAGAAAAATCATCTCATCTTATTTTTAATGGTGGCAAAAATTCAAGTCCTGCAAAAGATGCAGAAGTCTCTATTTATTTTGACAATTCAACAAAAGAATTTCCTTTGCAAGAAGAATCAATAAAAATATCGAGAATCATAAAAGGTGGTGGTAATTCTATATATAAGATAAATGATAAAACAATGACGCGCCAACAAGTTATAGATCTATTATCACATGCTAAAATAGATCCAGATGGCCATAATATTATTTTACAAGGTGATATAACTCATTTTACAGAGATGCATCCTGAAGAACGTAGAAAAATAATAGAAGACATTTGTGGTATTTCTCTATATGAAGACAAAAAACAAAAAGCTTTAAATGAACTTGAGAATGTAGAAAAAAAGTTATCAGAGGTTTCTATAATACTAACCGAACGTGAAACATATCTTAGAGAATTAAAAAAAGAGCATGATCAAGCTTTAAAATATAAAGAACTAGAAAAAAATATTAAGAGTAATAAAGCAACTTTTTTACATATACAACTTAAAGAAAAAGAATCAAAAAAATTAGAAATTGACACAAAGATTGAAGAAGTACAAGATAGTTTAGACAAAATAAACAAAAAAATTTCAGACTATAGTTCTATCATTCTAAATAAAAAAAATGAAATAGAATCTATAAATAAAGAAATAGAACTTAAAAGTGAAGTTGAACAAGTAGAACTACAAAAAGAAACTACTAATTTAAAAACAGATATAGTCAAATCAACATCTCGTTCAGAAACATGTATAAATGAGATAAATAAAATAAACCAAAGAAAAGAACAATTAAAATTAAATTTACAAGATTTGAATAATACAATTAAAAATCTTGAGAAGAATAAAACAGATTTAAGTAATAAATCTAAAAACCTTCAAAGAGGAGAGCAATTAAGTATAGATAAAATAAACAACTTTAAAGAAAAACATAAGTTATCAGATAAAGATTCCATATTAGAAATTGAAAGAATTGAAAAACAACTTGATGATTTAGGTAATAACTTAACAAAGCTACAACAAAAAAAAGAAAATTTTCTGAAAGAAAAATTCCAAAATGATGCAAAAATAGAATCATTAAAAGAAAAGATAGATAATATATCTAAATTAGAAAAGGATTATGATATAAAAAATATTAAAACTAATTTTAAAAAAATATCAGAAGAATTAGAAAAGAGAATTGATGAAGATTCAATCTTAATAGCTCAATTACAAAAATCAAAAAAAGAATTAAACAATAATTCTTCAGAATTACAAAAATTACAGCTTAAACAAAATTCTACAAATGAAGCATTGTATTTAGATAACGCCATAAAAAGAATATTATCTTTAAAAAAAGAAGGTGTTTATGGAACAGTAGCAAATTTAATTAAAGTTCCTTCTAAATATAAACTTGCACTAGAAGTAGCAGCTGGATCTAGAATTAGGAGTATTATAGTAGAAAATGATAAGGTTGCAGAAGAATGTATCAAAATACTAAAACAAAATAAATTTGGTATAGCAACGTTTCTGCCTTTAAATAAAATACAAAGTAAATTTGCACAAAATATAAAATCCAAAGGTATTCATGGGACTTGTTTAGATCTAATCTCTTTTGATCCAAAATTCAAAAATGCATTATCTTATGTTTTTGGTTCAACTCTTGTTATAGATGATATTCCAACAGCAAGAAATGTTGGTATAGGAAAAGCTCGTATGGTTACAATAGATGGTGATTTATTTGAACAATCCGGTGCAATAATTGGAGGTTATAGAAAACAGTCTATTATCTCATTTAAAGAAAAAGAAATGGATGATAATATAAACAAAATACAAAAAGATATAATAAGACTTGAAGAGATAACATTAACACTAGAAAAAAGAAAACAAGAAAATGAAGATAAAATAACAAAGCTAAGAAAAGAAAAATTTGATTTAGAAGGTAATTTAATCAAATATGAAAAAGGTACATCATCTTTGGATATTGAAGACTTAAAAAAAGAACTAAAACTTTTAGAAAAAGAAAATGTTAATGAAAAATTAAGTGGAATAGAAAAAGAAATAGTTTTAATAAATAAAGAAATCTCAACATTTAAAACAAAAAAACAAAATCTAAAATCTAATACTCTTAATTTAAGTAATCCACAAATAGCATTAGAACTTGAAAAATTAGAACAGAAAAAACAAAATATTCGTGAGCAAACAATACAAATAAACACAGAACTAAAAAATATAGATTTACAAATCAATAATATTCATCTTCCAGAATTAGAAAAAACACAACAAATTATTAAACAACATGATAAAGAAATAGAAGACTTTGAAAAGGAATCTTCTGAAATAAATAAAAATTTACAGCAACAAAAAGAACTTTTAAAAGAAAAAGAAAAAAAAGAGACGCAGTTTTATAAAGATTATAAAAATTTATTTAATAAAAGAACTAAATTAAGTGAAGAAATTCAAAAAGAAGAGAGTCTAATATCTTCCGAATCTATAAAAATAAAAGAATATGAAAATAAGATTAATACAATATCATTAACAAGAGCCAAAATTATTGCAGAATATGAAGCTTTATCAAAAGCATTTGATGAATTTAAAGGCATTGAACTAAGAGAAGATATTTCTTTAGAACAATGCAAACATGAAATAGACAAATTTGAAAAGATGATAATACAAATGGGTAATGTTAATTTAAAGGCTCTAGAAATATATGATAATATACAAAATGAATACCAACAACTATTAAATAAATCTGAAAAATTAAAAATAGAAAAAGAAGATGTAATAAAAATGATGCAAGAGATTGAAACAAAGAAAAAAGATATATTTATGAAAACTTTTGATATAATATCTAATAATTTTGAAAAAATATTTTTAGAATTGTCATCTAGAGGTGAA
>JAZDLF010000043.1:0-13379 GCA_043802295.1 Candidatus Woesearchaeota archaeon
TCAATTGAGCCACCAGAACCTTTACGAATGAGACTTTATCGATGTGATCAAACTTTTGTTCTTGATTATTTAAAAGAAATGTTAGAAGTTAAAGAAATATATGGTTTAATTGTTATTGATAGAAGAGAAGCAGCATTAGGATTATTAAAAGGCACTAGTATTACAGTTTTAAATGAATTAACTTCAGCAGTTCCTGGTAAAACAAGAGCGGGTGGTCAATCTTCTCAAAGATTTGAGAGACTAAGAGAAGGAGCAGCAAAAGAATTTTTTAAAAGAATTGCAGAGTATGCAAATAAAGAATTTTTAGATAAACCTAATTTAAAAGGACTTTTGATTGGTGGTCCAGGCCCAACAAAAGAAGAATTTATTCATTATCTAAATAATGAATTAAAGAAAAAAATAATAGCAGTTCAAGATATAACTTATACAGATGCTTTTGGTTTACATAATCTCGTTGATAAATCTAAAGATGTTCTTGCTAAAGAAATAATAATTGAAGAAAAAGAATTAATGAACAAATTATTTGATTTATTAGCAAAAACCCCAGAAAAAGTAGCTTATGGTAAAAAGGAAGTTGAACAAGCTTTACAATTAGGAGCAGTTGATATTTTATTGTTATCAGAATCTTTAGATGGAAATTTGATTGAATCTTATGAGATACAAGCAGAAAAAATTAATTCAACAATACAAATTATATCTATAGACACAAGAGAAGGACAGCAATTAAGAGACATAGGAGGAATAGCAGCCATTCTAAGATTCCCAATAAATATTTAAGCAACTTATTTAATATTAATATAAAGGTATAAAAATGGACAATAAAAAAATATTTTTACTTGCTTTTTTAATTCTAGGTTTAACTTTCATTTTTAATATATCTAACATGAATATAGTAGAAAAAGCAACATGGCCTTGGATAACTGGAAGTGCTTTATATGGAAAATGTACTGATACAGATGATGGTTTAAATTATGATATTTTTGGTATTGTTACAAAAGATGGTGAATCTTACCCAGATGAATGTTATACAAATACTAATTTCCTAAAAGAAAGATATTGTGAAAATAATGAGCTTAAAACAAAATTATATAAGTGTCTTTATGGATGTTTAGAAGGTAAATGTATTTGACTACTAAAAATTTATAAATCTAATCTTTTTTGGAGTATATTATGAATAACAAAAAAAATATTATCTTATTGATTGTAGTAATATTAATTTTCTTTATTGCTTTTGAAATAATATTAAGAATATTTAGTTACCCAGTTTATGGATTTTCAAAAGGATTATTCCAAACAAATGATATTATTGGTTATAAACTTTCCTCGAATTATTCAGGAGTACAATCTATTTATGGAAGAACCATTAAAATTGAAACCAACTCTAAAGGAATGAGAGATTTTAGAGAATATAGTTATAAAAGAATAAATAAACCAAGAATATTAATACTTGGTGATTCATTTTCATTTGGAAATAGTATAGAATTAAATGAGAGTTATGTTGAATACCTAAGAAAAAATTTTAATGATAATGTAGAAATTCTAAATTTAGCAGTACCTGGATATGGCGTAAATAATGAATATTTATCTTTTATAAATGAAGATATAAATTATAAACCAGATGTAATTATCTTACAATTTGCAATAAATGATTGGGATAGTTACAAAATTATTAAACAATCTGGAAAAGAAGTTATAGACAAAAGTAATAGTTTTATTGCAAACAAAGATGGTTATCTAGTTAATGAAGGAGAAGGAACACTTAGGTCAATACACCTTTTTCTATTAACAAAATTAAGGTTTTATAGTTTTATATATTCAAAATCAAGATTATCTCTTTCATCAATTTTAAATACATTTTCTAAAAAAAATGTACCTTTACATTATTTTAAAGAAGACTCTAAAGAATATCAAGAAGCTTATAATGCATACCACTTACTCCTAGAAAAAATAAAAAATAATACACAAGCTAAAATTATTGTTTTTGTAGGGCCATCAAAAGAAGATTTTGTAAAAGCAGAAGAGATTAAAGAAAAATATAAACTTAATTATTCTATTGATACATCACAAGTAAAAAATAGTATCAAAAAAATCACAGAAAGTTTAAATTTAACTTTTATAGAGATAAAAGCAGACAAACCCGAAATATTTTTAAAGGTAGATGGTCATTGGACACCTGAAGAAAATAAAAAAATAGCTAATGAATTATACAAAAGCCTAAAAAATGAAATTTGAAGAGAATAAAAAAGCAGAAAAAATTGGAGAAAAGATAGGTTTTATTGTAATGTATTTTATATTCACAACCTTCATATACTTAATTTTAAGGCTATCAAAAAAAATTCCTGAAAACTGGAGTTATATTCATATTATTATTTTAACTTTTGGTATTATTATAATAGGGGGTATATTGAACAAAATTTTAAAATGAAATTTATAAATGGTTTCTTAAGAGGGCAAAAAAAATTTGGAGAGAATATTTCTATAGTAATAAATTCAATATTATTGACCATAGTTTATTTTATAGGTATTGGTCTAACATCAATATTTGCTAAAATTTTTAATAAACATTTTTTAGATCTTAAACTTAGAAAAAATGAAAAAACATATTGGGAAGATCTAAATTTAACCAAAAAATCAATGAAGGAGTATTATAGACAATTTTAAAATGTACATACTAGGAATTAGTTGTTTTTATCACGATGCATCAGCGGCATTATTAAAAGATGGAATTATAGTTGCTGCTGCACAAGAAGAAAGATTTACAAGAAAAAAACATGATATTTCTTTTCCAATAAATGCAATCAAATATTGTTTAAAGAGCCAAAATATAACTATTGATAATATAGATTATATTGGATTCTATGAAAAGCCCATAATAAAATTTGAAAGGATTTTAAATCAACATTTAGAGAGTTTTTTATTTAGCTATAGAACTTTTTTATCATCTATACCATCTTGGTTTAATGAAAAATTAAGAATAATGAAATTCATAAGAAAAGAATTAAAATATAAAAAAAATGTTCTTTTTGTTGAACACCATTTAGCACATGCAGCAGGCTCTTTTTTAATAAGCCCATTTAAAGAAGCAGCCATATTAACAGTAGATGGTGTTGGTGAATGGACAACAACAGCGTATGGAATTGGAAAAGACAAAGAAATTACTTTATTAAAAGAGATTAAATTTCCTAGTTCTCTAGGATTATTATATTCAGCAATAACTGCTTATTTAGGCTTTAGTGTAAATAATTCTGAATACAAAGTAATGGGATTAAGTCCATATGGTGATATGAATAAAGATACAAACATTTATTATAAAAAATTAAAACAAGTTATTGATGTAAAAGAAGATGGTAGCTATAGATTAGATATGAACTATTTTATTTATCATAAAGCATTAAAGATGCCATCAAAAAAATTATGTAAAATTCTTGATGGTCCTATAAGAAAAAAAGAATCTGAAATTACACAAAGACATAAAGACATTGCTGCAGCTTTACAACTAATATATGAAGAAGTAATGAACAAAATGCTTAATCATGTTTATAAAGTTACAAAATGCGATAATATTGTTTTAGCAGGAGGATGTGCATTAAATAGTGTTCATAATGGTAAAATTTTAAGAGATACTTCATTTAAAAATATATGGTGCCAACCAGATCCTGGAGATGGAGGAACTAGCATAGGGGTAGCATCTTATATTTACAATACTATATTTAATAAATCAAGAAATTTTGAGCTAAAAGATGCATATCTTGGACCAGGATTTTCAAATAAAGAAATAAAAGATTTCTTAGACAAAAATAAAATTAAGTATACACAATTTAAAAATAAAGAAGAACTTATAAAAACAACTACAAAATCAATCTATGAAAATAATGTTATTGGATGGTTCCAAGGAAGAATGGAATGGGGGCCAAGAGCATTAGGATCAAGAAGTATATTATCTAATCCTTGTAATCCTAAAATGCAAGAAATACTCAATTTAAAAGTTAAACATAGAGAAAAATTTAGACCATTTGCACCCGTTGTTTGTGAAGACGATGCATCAAAATACTTTGAATGTGATAATCCAATTCCATTACCAACAGATTTTATGTTAATGGTATATCCAATTAAAAAACAATGGCACGAGAAAATACCAGCTGTTACTCATGTTGATGGTTCAGGAAGACTACAAACAATAAGAAAATCCCAAAATCCTTTATATTATGAAATTATTAAAGAATTTGGTAAATTATCTGGAATACCTATCTTAATAAATACTTCTTTTAATATAAGAGGAGAACCTATAGTTTGTACACCTTATGATGCTTATAAATGTATGATGGGTACTGGTATAGATTATTTAGTAATGGACAACTTTTTAATAAAGAGAGAAGATAACCCACAAGATATGTGGGACAGTGAAAAGTATGCTAAAGATTAGAGTTTAAAATAATAAAATTTATAAATCAAATCTAATAAACTTATTATTATGGCAGAAAATAAAGGGTTAATTTTAGAATTGTGGAATTTTTTAAGAGTAAGAAAAAAATGGTGGTTATTACCAATTATAATCTTATTATCTTTAGTAGGATTATTAATGATATTTGGTCAAAGTAGTGTTTTATCACCAATGATTTATGCACTAGGATAAAATATCATTACTAAAAATTTATAAATCTAATTCTCTTTGAAGTATGTTATGGAAGATAAAAAAAAAGTAGAAGCTGTATTATTCACAACAGGTAAATTTATGGATTTAGAAGAGATATCAAAAGCTTGTGGTATAGGCTCTATTGGATATATTAAAGAATTAATAGAACAATTAAAAAAAGATTATTCTGAAAAAGACTCAGCATTAACAATCCAAGAATTAGACAATAAATATAAACTTAACATCAAAAAAGAGTATGGACATATAACTAATAAATTAATTTCAACTAAAGAACTAGATTCACCAACAACAAAAACACTAGCAATTATAGCATATAAACAACCAGTTTTACAATCTACAGTTATTAAAGTTCGTGGAAATAAAGCATATGATCATATTAATATTTTAAAAGAGCAAGGTTTGATTTTATCTGAAAAAGCAGGTAGGACAAGAATGTTAAAATTAACATCTAAATTTTATGATTATTTTGATATAGATGATAAAGCATTAAAAGAAACATTAAACCAAATTAAACTAAAAGATGAATAAAAAATTATTAATAACATATATAATTTCAATTATAGTACTAATTTTTTTAGCATTTTACTCTTATCTCAATAAAACAGGTTGGTTTAAAGAAATAATAGTAACAATAATTGTAATAACCTTATTTTTATTAACATCTAAAAAAACACATATAACTCCATTGATATTTTCTTTACTTTGTTTAGACTTAATTCTAAATGCATTTGGAACATTTGGTTTTTACTATAAATCACCATTCCCTTTTGGATATGATAAATTAACACATTTTTTTGGATTTTTTAGTTTTAGTTTATTCAGTTATAATTATTTAGCTAATAAAAAAATAAATTTATCAAAAATTATGGTATTAATTTTAGTATTTTTAATATCACAGGGCCTTGGTTCATTAATGGAGATATCAGAATATTATAGCGCAACTCTAAGTAATGTTTCAAATATAAATTCAGCAGCTTTAGCAGGTCCTACTTTTGGAACATCTGATTATGATATTAATATTATTGGTCCAGATCCATGGATTAATACAATGCAAGATTTAATCTTTAATGGTTTAGGATCTTTAACAGCCATTTTTTTAATTTTTTCATACAAAAAATTTAAAAACTTAAGAAAATAATCAACCTATAAAGGGGCTTTATGGAATTTATAACAGGACTTTATTTATTTGTAATTATAATAAGCATTTATTTATACTCAGTTTTACTTTTATTATTATTTAAAAATCGAAAAGAATTGTTTAATCATAGTTTATCTAAAGACAATTTACCATCAGTATCAATATTAATTCCTGCTTATAATGAAGAAAAAACTATAGCTGGTACAATTCAATCAGTATTAAATTTAGATTATCCTAAAGATAAAAAAGAAATAATTGTTTTAGATGATGGTTCAAAAGATGATACTGCAATAATAGCAAGATCTTTTAAAGGAATAAAAGTAATAACTAAACAAAACTCAGGTAAAGCAGATTCTTTAAATTATGGGATTAATATAGCAAAAAATGAATTTATAATAGTAGTTGATGCTGATAGTTATCATGAAAGAGATGCTCTAATAAAAGTAATCAATTGTTTTAAAGAAGATCCTAATATAGAAGCAGTTACATCTGCAGTTCGTGTAAAGAATCAAGAGACTTTATTAGGAAAATTACAATTTATAGAATATACTTTAATTGCATGGGCAAGAAAACTATTAGAATTCATAAATTCTGTTTATGTTACACCAGGCCCATTAAGTGCTTATAGAAAAAAAACTCTACAAAAATTAGGTGGATTTGATAAAAATAACTTAACAGAAGATATTGAATTAGCATGGCGTATTCTAAGAAATAATTATAGAATTAAAATGTGCCTTTCAGCCAAAGTTTATACCGTGGTTCCTGAAAAATTTAGTAAATGGTGGCATCAACGTTTGAGATGGGATATTGGAGGTTTACAAACCTTTTCAAAACATAAAGATACATTAGGAAAACCAAGATATGGTATGCTTGGGGTTTGGGTAGCACCATTTTATTTAAGTTCCTTTGTTTTAGCTTTATTAGGATTTTTAGTAGCAATATATGTTGTAGGAAGAAGATTAATATTAAAACTCCTATCATCTTTTTACTCAATAACAACAGAAAGTTTTGAATTACAAGTAAAATACTTAAATTTAACCCCATCAATATTTACCATATTTGGTGTTTTATTAATTTTGATATACTTAGCTTATATAACATTTGGTTTAAAAATGATGGATCCTGGAAAAATTCCTAATCATAGAAAATTTACTCTTGTATTATATATGTTTTTTTATTTAATTTTATATCCTTTAGTATTCATTCAGTCTTTATACTTATTTTTTACTAAAAAGATCATAAAATGGTAATTCAAAAAGATGTTTTTTGGAAAGCAGCTTTAATAACGGCCATAGTATTCATACTTGGAGTTTCATTAGGATCATTTCTAGAATCTTCTAGAATAAAAAATATAAGAGATGATTATAAAATAGTAGAAGTTGAATGGGCCGATGCAAAATTACAAAGTAGTTATTTCCAAATATTAGATCCAAAATTTTGTGATATAGCCATAAAAGAAAATTTAAACTTTGCAGATCATGTTTATGAAGAAGGATTAAAAATAGAACGTTATGAAAATGCAAATAAACTAAATGATGAGAATGAATTATTATATGAAAAACAACGTTATACTTTATTTAAAATAGAATTTTGGTTGAATAGCATTTATCTCAAAGAAAAATGTAAAGCAAACTACACAAATGTTGTATATTTTTATTTGGATAAACCTGCAATAACAGAAAAATCAAAACAAGATACTTTATCACTAATATTAAAAGATTTAAAAAATAATCTTGGACAAAAAATTATGTTAATTCCAATACCACTTGATTTGAATGTTCGAACTGTTGATATAATAAAAAACACTTATAATATAACAACAGCCCCTACTTTATTAATAAATGAGAAAATTAAACTAGAAGGTTTACAATCTGAAGCAGAAATTAAAAAATATGTCTAATAAAATGCAATGTGATATATGTGGCCGTGAATCAAAACTTGGAGATGCAATAATAGAAGGATCTATGGTTTCTGTTTGTAATATATGTGAAAAATATGGCCAAATAATAACTCTTGAAAAACCTAAAATTAAAGAAGAAAAATTTGTGAAACCAAAGCCAATACCCAAAGATGATAGTGTAATAGAAATTGTTATACAAGATTATGCAGAGAAAATTAAAAATACTCGTGAAAAATTAAATTTAAAACAAGAAGAATTAGCAAGGTTGGTAGCAGAAAAAGAATCAACAATACACAATATAGAATCAGGCCATCTAAAACCATCTATAGAAACAGCAAAAAAATTGCAACAATTTTTAAAAATCAAATTAATTGAAGAATACAAAGAAGAGAAAAAAATATCTAGTATAGACTTTAAAGATGGAAAAATAACAATTGGTGATCTATTAAAAATTAAAAATGAATAAAAAACAATTAGCTATTTTATTATCACAGTTAAAAACCTTTAAAACTCAAGATATTAGTTTAGAGCAATATCCTACTGAATGTGAAATTGCCGCTGAATCATTATGGTTTGCTTACATGCAGTCTGATATTAAAAATAAAATTATAGCTGATTTAGGATGTGGTAATGGTATTTTTGGTATTGGCTCATTAATTCTTGGTGCTAAACAAGTTATTTTTTTAGATATTGATAAAGAAATATTAAAAATAGCTAATGAGAATCTAAAATTTATAGAAAAAAAATTAAATAAAAAATTTGATGCAATTTTTATAAACAAACATATTAAGGACTTCCATAAAAAAATAGATGTTATAATACAAAATCCACCTTTTGGTGTTAAAAATACCCATGCAGATAAGTTATTTTTATTAATATCAATGGAAAATTCTAATAAGATATATTCTTTTCATAAAATAGAATCTCAAAATTTTATTGAGCAGTTATCTCAAGAAAATGGTTTTAAAGCAAAGAAAGTAATGATCTTTAATTTTCCTCTAAAAAAGACCCTTTTTTTTCATACCAAAAGAGTATACTATGTTAAGGTTGGTTTTTGGAAAATAGAAAGATTTAAAAAATAAGACTTTTCATGTTGTAGTATGGAAATCAATATTCTAGAGGAATCTAAAAATAAACTAAAATTTGAGCTAAAAGACGAGTCTCACACATTCTGTAATATACTAAGAAGAGAACTTTGGGAGGATTCATCTATAAAATTAGCTGGTTACAATATACCTCACTCTTTGGTTAGTAGCCCTATATTTACATTAGAAACCACAAATACATCTCCTAAAAAAGTGTTATTATCAGCTATATCTAGACTTAAAAAGAAAAATAAAGATTTCAAAGAAAAAATTAAAAAATTAAAATGAATCTTGAAGATGGTAAACTATTAGTAAAATTAGCTCGTTCTTGCTTATTTTCTACAAAATTTGATATTCCAGAAATAACTGAAAAAAGAGGAGTTTTTGTAACAATTCATACAGTAGAAGGAAATTTGAGAGGTTGCATCGGGTTTATAGAAACAAAATTACCTTTAAATAAAGCTATAATTGAAGTTGCTAAAAGTGCGGCTTTTTCAGACCCAAGATTTAGGCCTGTTCATGAAAAGGAGCTAGATGAATTGATATTTGAAGTATCTATATTAACAGAACCAAAATTAATAAAAGTAAAATCTTGCAAAGAATATCTAAAAAAAATTAAAATTGGTAGAGATGGTTTAATAGTAGAAGCAGATAATTTTAAAGGTTTATTATTACCACAAGTAGCTTCTGATTATAAATGGAGTGTAGAAGAATTTTTAAATCAAATTTGCATTAAAGCAAATTTATTACCAGAAACCTGGCAACAAAAAACATGTAAAATTTATTCATTCCAAGCTCAAATTTTTAAAGAATTAGAACCTAATGGAAAAATAATAGAGGAAAAATGCAATTAAAAGAATTATTAAAAAAAACGTGGAATTTTATATGGCATGATGACTCTTTATTATCTTGGATAGTTAATGTTATTCTAGCTTTTATTTTAGTTAAATTCATAATATATCCAGGCTTTGGTTTGTTACTTACTACTAATTATCCTATTGTTGCTGTTGTTTCTGGATCAATGGAACATAATACTAATTTTGATAATTGGTGGGATCTTAACAGTCAATTTTATGAAAATATAGGTTTTACTAAATCACAATTTGAAAATTTACCTTTTCATAATGGATTTAATAAAGGAGACATAATGATATTAAAGGGTGTAAAACCGAAAAATATTAAAAGTGGAGATATTCTGGTTTACCAATTAGAAATATACCCCAACCCAATAATACATCGAGTCATTAAAATATCACAAAAAGACTTTATGTATACTTTTATTACAAAAGGAGATAATAATCAAGCTCCAGATCCTATAGAAATTAAAGAGCAACAAATTAAAAATACAGGAAAAGCAATTATTAAAATTCCTTATTTAGGTTGGGTTAAAATTTTGTTTACAAATATTATAGGAGTTATAAAATGATGTTTTGTCCAAAATGTGGAAATATACTTTTACCTAAAAAAGATAATAAAAGAGAACTGTCTTGTTCATGTGGATATTCTACAAAGAAAAAAGAAGACTTAATTCTAAAAGAAAAGATATCATACCAAAAAAAAGATAAAATAGAAATTATAGACAAAAAAATAGAAACTTTACCTAAAGAAAAAGAAGAATGCCCTAAATGTGGAAATAATGAAGCATATTATTGGACGGTCCAAACAAGATCTGGTGATGAAGCAGAAACAAGGTTTTTTAAATGTACAAAATGTGATCATACTTGGAGGAAGTATTAATGCCTTTTGAGTCATATCCATATAAAGAAAAACTAATAAAAGAATTATCAGAGTATGATATCAATATAGCTATTTCTGGAATAATAATAAACAAAGGTAAAAATACATTTATTTTAGATGATGGTACATCACAAGTATCAGTATATTCAGAAAATATACCAGATTATACATATGTACGTGTTTTTGGCCGTGTAATACCATTTGAAAATGACTTAGAAATTCAAGCACAAATAATCCAAGATTTATCATTAATAGACAAAGATCTATATAATAAATATAAAAAATTCTTAAACCAAAAATAATAAAAGCTTATCCTTGCTTTAAAACACCATGAAACTAACATTAGCCGAACCAAAGTTATTAACAGATAGTATTTCTATAATATCCGAACTAGTTAATGAAGTTCATTTTAAAATAGATAAAGATAAAATCGAGTTAATTGCAATGGATCCAGCAAATGTAGCAATGGTTATTTTTAAATTACTAAGTTCAGCATTTGCAGAATACAAAGTTGATAAGCCATTAGAGATAGCAATAAGTTTAGATTCATTAAAACAAATTCTAAAAAGAGCAAAGCCTTCAGATATAGTTTCATTAGAATATGAAAAAGATAAATTAAAAATACAAATTAAAGGAGATTCTACAAGAACATTTAATTTAGCTTTGATAGACCTTGAAAAGAAAGAACAAAGAGTTCCTAATTTAACATTTCCAGTAAAAATTGAATCTTCAACAATCATATTTGATGAGGCTATTGAAGATATGGATGTTATTTCAGAATCAGTAGCTTTAATAGCTGAAAAAAATAAATTTACAATAGAAGCACAAGGTTCATTACATAACGCAAAAGTTGAAATTTTTCCTGATGAAGAAACTTCTATAAAAACTGATTCTAAAGAAATTATAAAATCACGTTACTCAATAGATTATCTTAAAAAAATAATAAAAGCAAGCAAATTAACAAAGAAAGTTAATCTATATTTTAATAAAGATTATCCATTAAAATTAGAATACGTTGTAAAAGATAAACTAAATTTTTCTGTAATCTTAGCTCCTCGTGTCAGCAACGATTAGAGAAAGTTTTTTAAACATATTAATTCTTTAATTATCACATGAGGTGGTATTTTCTTAAAGAGAAAGCTATTTTTATGATTTTTATCATAATTTGTAGCATTTTTACAATTTATTTATTTGGTGATGCAATTAAAGAAGTAAGTGCAACTCAACAAGCTTGTTGTGAAAAAACAAAAGATGGAGCATTTTGTTTGTATACAGATGAGTCTAATTGTGATACAAATTACAATAAAGCTTATACTTCTTGTGATCAAACATCTTATTGCCAAAAAGTTTGTTGCATAGACAATCAACTAGGCCATTGTTATAAAAATACTGCACTTGCTTCATGTAGATCTAATTCAAACACAGTATCTAATATAGATGCTTCTTGTGAAAATGTTGCTCAATGTTCTAAAGGTTGTTGTGTTTTAGGAAATCAATGTTTTTTATCAACAAAAAAAGAATGTGATTTTCAAGCTTCTCCATATCCTTCTTTAAATAATACTAATTATTTTAAAGAAGAAATTTCAGATGAATTTAAATGTCTAAATGAATGTACAAAATATGATGAAGGTTGTTGCATTAATAATGATGGAACATGTACATTTACAACAAGAGAGCAATGCCCAACTTCATCTGAATCAATTTCAAATAATTTAGGATTTCATAAAAATATTTTATGTTCCTCTCCAAATTTGAATTGTGGTTGTAAAGCACATGATCACAAAGCATGTATTCCAGGACAAGAATATGTTTATTGGTTTGATTCTTGTGGAAATAAAGAAGAAATAGCACAAGATTGTTCTTATGAACAAGATACTTATTGTGGGGTTGTGAATAATGAAGCAACATGCAAAAATATTAATTGTTTAAATACTTTTCAAGATCCAAGAACGCCTTCCTCTATGGATATAACCTCTAGGAAAAATGGTGAATCCTGGTGTATGTATGAATCAGGAACAGGAGATTATCTTGACCGTCCAGGTTCTAGACAATATAGACATTTATGTTCTTTTGGTAATGAACTAATAGAACCTTGTCGTGAATACAGAGAAGAAATTTGTGTTGAAGGTCGCACAAATACATCTTTAGGAGAATTTTCAGGAGCATCATGTTTGCATAATGAAATATATGATTCATTAATTAACACCAATATTTCTTCAGTACAACAAGGTTTTAGATTCTGGGAAGAAGGTGAAGATATTTGTAAAGCAGCTAATACAAAATGTGTTGTTGTTTTTGTTTGTGGTGAATGTAAACAAAATTGTCAATGTTTAGAACAAAAATATATTGATGACACTGCAAAATATTGTAAATCAAAAGGAGATTGTGGAGCTAACTACAATATTGTAGGTGCTAAATCTAATACAGGTTTTATTTATAAAATCAACAAAAAAGCTACTAAAAAACAACCAAGTGATAAAACATGGCAAGATTGGAGTAAATACGGTCTTTATGGAAATATGCAAAATTTATCAGAGATGTTTTCTGAAATTTTAGGACAAGCAAATTATCAATATGAACCAGGTGGATTTGAAAGTTTTGCACAAACTTATGCAATACCATTAGCAGCAGCCAGTATAGCGATTGGGATTATGGCAGGAGCATTTACAGCAACAACTGTTGTTGGCGGTGTTACAGTTGCTTCGGCAGCTGCAAATTTCTTAGGAATGGGAGTATTTTTAGGAGTTCCAGTTATTGGTTGGATAATTGCTGCATTTGCAATAATACTTATAATATTTTCATTATTATTTGGCGGATGTAATAAAGTTGAATATAAAATTGTAACAACAGAATGCCATCCATGGC
>JAZDLF010000044.1:0-5422 GCA_043802295.1 Candidatus Woesearchaeota archaeon
TTATGAATATTAGGTATTTTGCTTATGAAATTCCTAAAAATGCTATTGATTTTGTTAAGAATCCTTTTATAGTTAAATTTGAATGTGGTAAAGATATAAAAATTTAGTTATTTAACTTATAAAGGTTTTTGTTAAGAAAAATGAATAAATAATTTTAAATATTTATTTGTTATTTTAATCTAATATGAAATTTACTTTAAATAAAGAATTTAGTTTTGGGATCCTTTTAGGTCTATTAGCTGGTATATTTGGAAATTTATTTGTTACTTCATTATATAGATGGGCTAATCCTAAACCTTATCAGGATTTTATTACTTTTATTGTAGGATTAATTTTCTTAATACCTATTTTACTAATTTTATGTATTAATGTTTTTACCAAAAAAATTTAGATTTATGAATAAAACAAAAATAGATAATTATAATAAAGTAATTCTATACAATTAGATTTATTCAAGGTTTTTTGTTACCTAAAATAATGGTTTTAATGGCTAAAAAGAAAAGAATAAAAACTCTAAAAACTTGTAAATTAGTAATAAAAGAGGTTAAAAAATGAGTTTCCATAGGGAGCCATACAGAATAACTTTATCATATGTAGTATTTTGGATTGTTGCTATAATCTTATTTGTTGGTGCTTATGAAAATTTTAAAGGACAATATTATTTAACTGCAATTTGTTTGACTATAGGAGGATTAATTGCATTTCCCCCTTTTGATAAAGTATTAAGAAATAAGTTTAATATACATCTAACAAAAAGAGCAAGAATATTTATTGTAGTTGCAATATGGCTTTTAAGTTATTTATTTTCTTTTTCCCAATCTTTAACTCAAATAATTCACTAAGTAGGCATAAATAAAGTGGACTATAAAGGTTTTTGTTAGAAATATATAATATTTACTACACATAATATTTTATATTTGTTAATATTCCATCTTAGAATGAATAGAATGAACTTAATATTAGTATTGATAATAACTGTTTTTTTGATTGGAATGATAGGTGGTGGTCTCTTATCTTTAACATCAAGAGCTACTGTTGGAATTGGAGGTTCTATGGTTAATATTTATGTAAGTGATATTCCAACCTATGAAGGTATTTTACTCTTTGGAGATCTTGTTTTATTTGTCTTTGTATTTGGTTTAATTATTTATATTATTTCAAAAATGGTAAAAAGTAGAAAATATAATTCGATTAAATAATCATTTTCCAAATAAATATCTAGCAACTTTTACAAAAGTTGAATCTTCTTTTGTTTCAATAGTATAAGGATGATTAATCAAATAAGCTGCTAATTTTTTATATTCTATAGAAGCTTGAGAATCAGGATGAGAATGTATTAAAGGCTGTTTTAAATGTATAGATTCTTTAACATTAACATCTTCAGGAATAACAGAAATAACTTTATTTTCCAGAATCATTTCAATGTTATTAATAGATAATTTAGATTTACTATCATATCTAGTTACAACAATTCCTAAAATAGGTTTATTCAATTTTTTACATAATTGAACTGTTTTTAGAGCATCTGTAATAGAAGGAATATCGGGAGTTGTTATTATTAAAACTTCATTAGCTGATGAAATAGCAGAACTAGATTCATAATTAATTCCAGCAGAAGTATCTAGTAAAACAATATCAGATTTAACATCTTTTAAATGATTAGATAAATATTTTAAATCAACATTAGAATTTTTCATTGATAAAGAACTTGGAATTATTTTAGTTCCATTATTATGAACATAAGTTGCTGCTGTTATATGATGTTTTCCTTGTAAAACATGATTTAAAGTTATAGGAACATTATAAGCACCTAAATGAATTGCTATATTAGGTGTTGAAATATTGGTATCAATTATTGTTGTATCTTTGTTAAAAGAATTCAGAGCAAAACCAAGATTAATAGTACTACAAGTCTTTCCAACTCCACCTTTTGCACTTGCAATAGCAATAGTTCTCATCTTGTTATATCATCTATTATTTCTATGAATTCTTTAGTTTTATCATAGTATTTTTTTAAAGTATCGATATTAACTTCTAAAGGTAAACCTTTTTTATCAAATGCAACTAAAGCAACATTTTTTCTGTATTCTTCTTTTCTTTTTAATTCAGCTTTGTCTATCTGTTTTAATAAAAAGTAAAACTCTACATAATACTTTGTTTCTGGTAAAACATCTTGTAATAACTCAGCTCGTAATTTAGTAATTGTAGGAACAGCTTTTATTTTTTTCTTAATTTTTAAATGTTCTAAAACTTCTAAAATAGAAAAATCAAAAGCTGAAATTAATCTTTTTATTGTATTTTTTATAACTTCTGAAGTTCGAGTATACTTCAAAGTAACATAGATCAAATGATCTGCTCTTTTTAATTCCTCTTTTGCACTATCTTCTAAATCTTCCATCGTTTTGAATATCTATTGAATTTAGTTTATTTAAAAAAACTTTAACTCCAATTAGATAATTTTTTACTGTTGGTAATGATAAAACTTTTAATTGGTAATTAGGACTGGCTAAAACAAATCTGTCTTTTCTTGAAAATTCCATTGAGCATTTTAATCTGTGATCCATTATTTGTTTAATGTTATCGATTAAATCAAGATCTTTCTGAGAAAAATCATATTTTTTAGCGATATTATCTTTAAAAATTTGTAAATTTGTATCAAAATTATCTGATAAGTTATAAATTCTTTTGTATAGCCACTCGTAATATAATATTGCTTCCACCCCTTTCTTCAACGCTATGTAAATATTTTCTGTTATATTAACAATTAACCTTGAATCATTAACAACAGGATATGTGACATAAGCTAAATGATCTGCTGTTTCAAAAGCTTTATTTGCTTCTTTGACCAATTGCTTAAATTTTTCCATGTTTTATAAGGTGCTTATAACATTTAAGCTTTATGCTTTTAATGATATTATGGCCTGAGCAATATCACCATTATTTTTTTCTAGAGCTTTTATTGCTTCTTGTCTTGAACAATTAACTTGTTCTATAATAATTTTAATATCATCTTCGGGAAATGATTCTTCAATAGTGCCTGAAACTTGAAATGTTTCTTGGCCCATCATGTTAACTTTTGCTACAGTAGGATTTTTAATAATTATATTTTTTGTTGGGGTTTTAATAATAACCTCTAAAGCATCTATATTTTCTTGTTTTATGCCAAGCTGCTTCATGGCTTGTTGTAGCTGTTTTGGATTAATTCCTGGTAACATTTTATTAGAATACTTTTGCTCTAAGTAGTAATTCGAGGATTATTACAATAGCAATTACGATTATTATAGCTGTTGGACTAAATGTTACTTTACTTTTATAATCATCAAAATAACGTACTAGGCCTCCACTTGAAGAGGGCATTTGAATTTTGTCTTGTGCCATTGTAATAGTAAATATGTAATTGTATAAATAGTTTTTGTTTTATATATGGTCTATATCTAAAGATAAATGATCTTCCCAATTATCTAGTTTTTTGAATTTTTTGTGAAAATGATAACTTATTCCTGCTAAAAGTAATGCTGATCCAATTTCAATATACGACGTTCTTTGTATCTGTTGACTTAGATAATTGGACCATTGTGCAAAATCAAAATTGTTATTTATATTAGAAACTTTTACAAGAATTTTTGGAACATTATATGCATTATATGATTCTTTTAAAACTTGTTGTGTAATGTCATATAAATTTTTGTTGTGTATTGCATTAAATGTATTAGCTATAGCCCCACCTAGTGTAGACCAAGATATGATTCTATAAATTGATTTTTTATTCATTTTAAAAAGATGTAGGAACTCATAAGCCACCTTTTGTTGGTTTTCCTTAAAGGAAAAAACCATTCTAACATTATACTAAGCGTTCTTTATGAACTTGCACCCATTAGGACTCGCCGTTTCATCGTTCCCTTTTAAAATACTCAGTTCTTTATCTTATTTCTCTTACGAGATTTGTCAAAACATCACAGCTCTAAAAGGACGTGCCGTTTCTGAGCGGTTGCCTTCCATTTCTGGAACTCTTTTATAAGAGTAATGTTGTAATAGTGGGTGGACTTTCCTCACTTTCTTACCATTTAAGGTAAAGATAGCGATAGTTAGGTAAGTTCCTACATCAAAAAATTGTGCTTAAGTGATATATAAATCTATTGCTATTTAATCAACACGAACAAGTTCTGTTGTATAAGGTATTAACTGAGTTTCTCTTAGATAAGAACTTTCTATTCTTTCTAAAAGAGAAATAATTTTTGAAGGTTTATCTCTATGTCTTCTAGCTAAAACTTCAAGAACTTGATCTGATTTGTTTTTTAAATTACTTATTCCAAAATCAAGAAGACCATTTTTTACTATTCTTTTTCCAATTTCTTCTTTATATTTAGTCAATTCTTTAATGAGATAATCATCAGGAGATTTAACTAATTCAAGTTGAAGTGATAATATATCTATTTCTCTTTCAAAATATGGTTTTTCTGAATTAGGGTGTTCTTTAAAAGGAAATTCAGTTGAAACATAAAATCTGTTAAAATGACTTTTTGCTACTTCAAAAGGAAATTCTAATTTTTTATTAACAAAAACAGCATATCTTGCATTTGTTGGAGCATCTTTGGAAGAAAATGCTTCAACTGGAAAAAACTTTGTATTTTCAGGAATATTTTCTAATGTAACATTATTTTTGACAGGATATAATTTTTTTGTTAATCCTCCTTCAATATTAGGAATTCCACTGAGCATTGCGCGTAAAATAAGAGGTTCTCCTTTAAAATATTGTGGGGTATCTTTTCCAGGCATAAGAGCATAAACTCTTGCTCCTAATGGAACTTGTTCTTGAGATAAAATAATTGATGGTGACATTTTGTTTAAGTATAATACAAACTTTATAAATACTTTGTTTTGTGACTACTTTATAATTAATATAATATTCTATCACCACAATTGTTATAAATTTTGTATAGGTAATAATTCAAATGATAAATATTAATTTAAGACCTGCTCTTGAAGAAAGGTTTGGAAAATCAAAAGTTCAGGAAGTTTTTGGTAATACAATTATTCCATGTGTTAGAGTGGTTACTGTACATTATAAACCATCAAAAGGAGAATGGATTTTTGATGATAATCCATCAATAGATTTTGTAGATGAAAAAAGATTAGAAAATTTTTTAGATTCTGTTAAATATTTCTATAGAAAAAAACATAAAGCATCACTAGAAATGCAAATTTTGAATTATGTTGAAAATACAATTGGGTATGTTATTCTTGGAACAAGAGATAAATCAATGAAACAATATATTAAAGACTATCAAGATTTTCAAAAATTAATGGAACCTAAAAAATTATAGAATTCATTATATGTTATTTTTTATACTAAAGATTTAGTAGTTCGATCCCGCGTGGGTCCATATAACTAAATAGAGTAAAATTTGGATACTTTATGATA
>JAZDLF010000045.1:0-2307 GCA_043802295.1 Candidatus Woesearchaeota archaeon
CCACAATTATTTAAATCCGTACAAGTCCTTGTCTGTGTTATTTGTTCAGAACAAGAACTCCACATTTCACAACTCCAATTTTCAATACATGTAGGTCCCGTTTTTTGATTGTATAAAAAAACAACAAGTATAATTAATAGGATAATTAAAGGGATGAGAACCAACAACCAGATTTTCTTTGATTTTTGTTGAGGAGATAAAACTGTGTTATTATCATTAAAATCCTCCATGATTAAATAAATAAAAAAGGATATATAAAGTTTTTTAGTCACTTTCTTCCTACTAATGATGGCTCAATTAACATTCCAAGAAGAACTAATCCCAAACTTTGCCTTTTAAAATATTATAATCTGCAAGCAATTTTTCCCAGAATTTCCTAAAATATAAAAAAACTTAATTTCTATTAATATTCACCTGCATCCATGAATGGACGCAGGAGGAATCGAACCTCCTCCCTTCTCGGTGTAAAAAAATAGACCATAAAAGTTACTTTTTTAGATAGCACTTGAAAGTCTAGGTAATAAAATTGTTCCATAAAAACTGTCTTCTATTTTTATCCAATGGTAGTTTACACCATTGTATATATTTACAACATCATCATTAAAATCAGCACATTCTAATGGAACTAATCCAATTTTTAAATTCTCCAATCTTATTTTTACAAATTTACAATCGCCAATATCCTGATATTCTATAAAAGTAAATTTGAAAGGGCCAATAAGTTCTCCCCTTTGTTCTTCATTTGCACTAAACTCTTCATAACCTCCATAAGGATTACTGTCAATAATTTCTGTAACATTATCATTATCAATATCTACCCAACCTAATGTTCTTTGAAGTTCTATTCCGATTAAATTATTCTTATACATTATTTCATATTTGCCATCATTATCGTAATCCTTTAAAACTTCATTCTGGGAAAGTCCACTTAAACAAGGTCCTGAGGAACTATCTTCCTTAATTAACCAAGAAGGTTCTTCGCCTACATTTATTCCTAAATTATCCGGAATTTCAACTGAATAATAATCTGGAGATTCTCCGAAGAAATCACACCAAGAAGGAACATCAGCTCTTTGTTTCCCAGTTACTGGATCAACATATTGCTTAATAGAATCTAAGTATAGTGTACCATAACCCATAGTCATATGATCCATTCCCACAGTATGGAGTATTTCATGACTAAGAATCCCGAAAAACATTTGAAATGTTGCTAATGAATTCAATCCATCTTGTTTATCTATACTAGAATAAAGCTCAGGTGGAAATAATGAAGCGCTAATAAATAGCATATTGTTCCATGGATGGGTATAACCACCAAATCCATTCAAAAAAACAGGAGACATAACAAAAATATCAAAATCTGATTCTCCAAGTTGATTGGTTGCTGCATTAAAAACTTTTTGTTTTTCTTCTTCTGAGAAAAAAGCATGATCTGTAGAGAGTCTTTCTACACCTTGTAGCGGATTTATAACAACAGGAACTAAATCATATTGAATAGGGTTAGGGACTTTTAGTTTCTTTTTAATATAATCATTCATTAAAGGCTCATATGTATTTGTCCACTCTAAGAGAATGTCTTCTGGATAAGCATTATCAAACATTACAAAGACGAGTAAAGTTTTTGGATTAGTACCATATGGAGAAATTAATGTATTTTCTTTTCTAAAAAAAGTAGATTGCTGTATTTGCGTTTCTGTATCAATATTATAATCTAAAGTATAAAGAATCGTACTATTTTTCCATAATGTTGATCTAAAAAAGACTCCTTGTCTATCCCCCCCGAAACTAGAACCTGTATATGAAAATTCTATATCTGGTTCAGGAACTTTAAAGTATTCTTTTTTACCTGTCTTTTTTGTAAACCATAAATCATTAATGAATTGCTTTAACTGAGAAGAATATCCATAAGTGTAATTCGTTATACCAAAATTTTCAGCCCAACAAGCAGAAGGATAGAAGACTCCATTTGAATCATAAACAGGATTATAAAATTTTTCACAAACAAGCATCCCATATATCCCATCTCCTTCATAAAATTGTGAACATTTAGGGGAAAGTTTATTTTCATAGTAGAAACATTTGGTATTCTCCGGTAAAGGTACTTCTAATAATGATGCTTTTTTAACATTACAGCTTTGAGATGTAGATGGCTTATTTATAGCTGTCCCACAATTATTTAAATCCGTACAAGTCCTTGTCTGTGTTATTTGTTCAGAACAAGAACTCCACATTTCACAACTCCAATTTTCAATACATGTAGGTCCCGTTTTTTGATTGTATAAAAAAACAACAAGTATAATTAATAGG